>CADBMG010000106.1 GCA_902795745.1 uncultured Pseudomonadota bacterium | reverse complement strand
TATTAAATCCAGAACTTGTGACTGCCGATTGGTAAGCGTTTTAAGACCTGTACTTTTGGTGCTTAAATTATTAATCGGCGGATTACTGATAAGTACCGGAGGGACATAGGTTCCACCGTCCAAAATCAATTTCAGTGCATTGTCAAAAACTTTAACATCAGAGCGTTTAGGGATATATCCTTTAACACCGGTTGACATCACCGAGCGAATGGTGCGTCCGTCTTCCGATGCAGATACTACAACAATTGCTACTTTAGGTAAGGTTTTATGCATTTCTTGCAATGCATCCATCCACGGCATATCTTGCATTTCTATATCTAAAATTATGATAGAAATATCGACATCTGTTTTGATAATTTTAAAAATTTGCGCATAATTCGATGCCTGTAAAATAACGGCATCGGGGGCAATCTGCTCCAACCTTAGTGCTAATCCGTCCCTAAACAATGCATGATCGTCCGCAATGAGAATCTTCATCTTAAATCTCCTAAAATCATTTGCCGTTTGGCAATTGCTAGTTATATATATGTCCAAGATTTGTTTTAAAGTCCCAGTCGCAGATTTTTTTATCTGTAATTCGGTTTATTTTTTAGGCAAAGTCACATAGGATACTCCGGCTTCACGAAACATTTGAGCCGAATAGTCTAATTTATCGCGCCAAGTATTTTTCGGATCATTTTCACCGATTTTATACTCATAAGTAACAACTTCTTTGATGCCGGATTGAATGATTGCCCGCGCACAATCGGTACAAGGCGTTAAGGTGCAATAAATAGTGCAACCTTTCAGCTGGGTACCTGTAAGGCAAGCATTAAATATGGCATTACGTTCGGCATGTTCAAAAAAGTCATATTTGGTAGGTCTTTCCATACGTTCACTTACGTTATCATTAACTCCACGCACCAAGCCGTTATAGCCGGTTGCGCGAATTTCTTTATCCGGTCCCACCACTACGGCACCGGTTTTAGTTGACGGATCTTTTGACCATGTAGCTACAAGTTCCGCCAGTTCCATAAATCGATAATTCCATTTTTCTGAAAACATAACCTACCTCGTTTGTTATTACTCGTTCAACATATCGTAAAAAAAATACCATTTCAATCAAATAGTCGAAATACTTTGATAAAATGTGGAAATTTTATTTTCCATGCAATATTGAAATCAATAAAGCAAAAATTATTTTACTATATCAAGGAGAAAAAAATGGCGGAATATAAATCGGACTTACTGATTATGGGTTCGGGGCCGGCAGGGTATACTGCCGGAATATATGCGGCGCGAGCAGGCATAAATGCCCTTATTGTTGCCGGTGCACAAAAAGGCGGACAATTGATTATTTCAAGTGAAGTAGAAAACTTTCCCGGATTTGTTAAGCCGCTGAGTGGGTATGATTTAATGGAAAATATGCATCAGCAGGCAATAAATTTGGGAGTACATATTATTGATGACGAAGTTACGGAAGTCGATTTTTACGATAAGCCTTTTGTTTGCAGTTCTGCCAGTGGTAACTCGTTTATGTCAAAAGCCATTATTATTGCAACAGGTGCATCGGTGAATTGGCTTGGTTTGCCGAGTGAGCAGAAATATATCGGTCACGGCGTTTCTTCTTGTGCTACTTGTGACGGATTTTTTTATCGCGGAAAAGAGGTTGCGGTTATCGGCGGAGGTAATTCCGCTTTGGAACAAGCATTATACTTAACTAACTACGTGGAAAAAGTTTATCTTATCCATCGCAGGCATTCTTTCAACGCAGAGCATGTTTTGCAGAAACGTTTATTTGACAATCGTAAAATAACCATCTTTTGGAACAATGTGGTAGATGAAATTGTGGGTAACGAAAATCCGTTAGAGGTGACCGGACTACGCATTCGTAATGTGAAAAGCGATAAGAAAAAATATTTGGATGTTTCCGGAGTGTTTGTTGCAATCGGACATCATCCCAATACCGAGATGTTTCGCAAATACTTGCAACTTGATGCAGGTGGGTACATTGTTACTAAGCCCCAAAGCAGTGCCACTGACATAAAAGGCGTTTACGCCGCCGGAGATGTTTGTAATCCTTATCGGCAAGCTATTATTGCCGCCGGCTGCGGTGCCCGCTCGGCCATGGAAGCAATTAAATATTTATA
>CADBMG010000105.1 GCA_902795745.1 uncultured Pseudomonadota bacterium | reverse complement strand
GAATAGCTTCGGCTTTGCGACGAGCTTTCTTTTCAGAATTCTTTTCGTGGCAGCGACGTAATTTCATTTCACGAAATACACCTTCTCTCTGTAATTTTTTCTTCAAAATTTTCAAAGATTGATTGACGTCATTACCAATAACCGTAACCTGTACCACTTGAAATCACCTCTTTTCAGCGTATCTGATTGTTAAAACATGGCACACTATGTAACACATGGTTTTATAAAATGCAAGCAAAAAATAGCAGAAAAAGAAAAAACATATATTTTAATGACCAGCGTTTAAAAAACAGTCTTTATGCAATTTTTTACCTATATTATTTCAATACAGGTGAATTCATCTGTCATTACTTTGTTTCGGAGTGCAAACGTTCCTGAGCTCTTTGAATCTTTTCTGCCTTAACTTTGACGTAATTCTTGTATGTTTGCTCATTATAATTTTGCTTTACATAGCTATGGCGAGATAATTCGATTTTATCTAATATATTCTGTTCTTTTTGGCGCGCGGCAACCATTTCCGGTGACGGAGTATCGTTACCGTATTGCGGACCTTGTGCTTCGATATTTTTACGTTCTTTTACCGCATCATCGTACTGCTGCCAAAGATCTTTACCCTCGTTTTCGTTCCAATCTTGTTGAATTTGCTGCACTTCATCAAATTCTTTACCGGAAATTCCGAAACGGGCACCCTCCTGCTCTAAACGTTGCAGATTTTGACGATGCTTAGAGTTAAGTTTCTCATCCATTGCTTTATTACCGGTTTTATAGCCATTTTTAATTGCTTCATCTCGGCGTTTCAATTTATCATCCATACGCTTATTTCCGGTATTATGCTCCTGCGGAGGAAACATTTCATTACCAACATTTTGAGTTTTGTCACCTTTATCACCGTAATTACGACGCTGAGTTTGTCGCTCAGTGCCACCTCCGGTATTTTGTTCGTTATTATTTTCGATACTGTTTTCGTCTTCAAGTCCCGAACCTCTTTGTCGCGTCGGCTGAAAATTTTCTAAACCCAAAGCTGAGCCAAATGCCGCAGGAATCGATTCGGTAAATGTTGAATTAATACCTGCTCCGAATCTTCTAACCGCCGTTTTTGCCTTTTTGTAGCCCTTGGCAACAGCCCTTCCGGCATCAGTATTATTGGCAAGCCATCTTCCGGCGGCACCAACAGTTGCTTTTCCCGCTGTTAAGCCTGCCGCACCTACACCGAGAGTAACTTTCTTGGCGGTGGAGTTTGCCACACTTCCGAGTTGAGCACCGAGTTTCATACCGGCTCCGGCAGACAACTTAGAAGCGGCACTATCGGCAATACCTATCATCTTCATTGCCATAATGCAACAAGCTATCAAAATCAAAATCTTTTCCCCATCCAAGCTGATTAATGCTTTAAGACGATGAATATTTGAGCTATCAATTGCCGAAATCAACGCCGCCATGTCAGATCCTGATTTGCCCCCCGAAACGGCAAAACTGACAATTTCCATACCGACAAGCATTACAACCCCCAGTAACACGAAGGTAAAAAATGTATTCAAAATCATCTTTACGCCCGTCGTTGTATATCGCTGGGTCATTTTAAATGGCCAACAGGCTATAAACAACGGAACAAGAGCGCAAACCATTCCCAGCTGCACCGTGCAGTCAATCAAATAAAAGGTTATAGCAAGCCAAATCATCAACCCGAAAATGTAGCAAATAAACCCACTCAACCACATATCCAAGTCCGGTAAAATCTCACCGTTATGCCAACCATAGCACATCAAAGCTTTACCCATGGTCGGCATTACCAGTGCCGTATCATTAAAATTATGTACCGTAGAATATATGCTACTTAAGAGAGATGCGTCCAACTCGTTGCCGCTGACAGTAAGGTTTACCGAATCGTCATAAAGCATTGCGGTATTTGCACCACCGGCACCTAACTTTAAGAACTCCTGCCCCATTTCCAATCCGCCTTTCATAACAGGTGAAATGAAATAGTTATAAACATAAGATGAGTTTTGCAGCAAGATAAGAACAATAGCAACTTTCAGTCCTAAACCGAAAATTGATTTTAAATAAGATGAGGTGCTTGCACCGGCCATATTGCCAACTAACTTTAAGGTTTCCAGAGCCAAAAATACCAAAAAGAAAATTGATACAACCCCACGTAGAGGCTTAGCAATTTTAATCCAACCGACGTGAGCAACCGCACTATCTGTGTTTAAGAGTACCTCAAAAATTACACATAAAGGACAGCTCCCCATTTCTGCCAAGTACTCATTGAACATTTTGCATTTGCCTGTACTATATGAGGCATCTTCTTGCGTGTTGATATAAGCAACACATTCTTGATTGTCAGCATTTTTGGAACAAACACAAGTTCTCGGAACTTTGGTATCCGAAAAGCGTAGTAATAAGGCTGTGGTTGATATACGCGATTTTCTGTAATCATCAAATGCAACTGATGCGGCATCGCGTAATTTAACACAATCATCGTTCGACGGAGCCAACCCTGACCAATTAATGCCGGTATATTGATACTGCTTCTGATTACCGAACAGTTCTTTTGCCAATCCGCCGTCAAGAACATAGCCTTCCGTAACGGCATCCTGTGACCAAAAAACAGCCTTATCGGAAGAAAGATTTTCATCGCATGCAGAAATATAATTTTCCGCCGCTGCATTATAAGCATCAAGCTTTTGCTTACTTTCTTTCATTCCCTCTTTGGCATAATGATTACGCTGTTCTTCAATTTTTTTAACTTCATCTTCCGAACAGGTACTTGCTCCCGAATCTTTTTCACCATCGGCAAAGGCTATATTTCCGCCTGTCACGCAAAGAGCAAAAAGCATCGCGAAAAAGAGAACGACATATTTTAGTCTATTTTTCAACATTGTCCCTCTCTTCCTTTCGTTTCTTATATAATTTCCTTAAATCTGAAGCTTTGGGCAATCCTACAAAATAAAATGCGCATGCCAAAACAACAATAAAGCTTATCAATGCCGTGTAGACAATAATATGATGGTCGAATATGCGTAAAATATTCAACTTCAGTGCTGTGAAGACGACTATGAACATCAAAATTGAAAGAAACACTGATTTCATACCTTTTCCTCCTATGCTCCGTTATTGCCTTCTTCATCAGTATTTTCAGCACTGCTATTTTCTCCGTCGGTATCTTCTGAAGAAGCTGTGTCATCATCTGAACTTTGTGATTCTTCTGCATTCTGATTTTCATTGGCTCTGGTTCCAAAACTGCTGCGAGAGCTTTGTTCATTGTCTCCGCCAGCACCATTACCCGACGAACTTTGCGACTTTCCGACTGCGGAACGAACTGCTCCGGATATACCCGATGATTCAAGTGCTTTTGATCCGGCAGCCATGCCTGCCACTCCGGCTGCAGTGCCGACACCGATCGCAGTTTTAGTCACAGTACTAGCCAAATTAGTACCCAAACCGGCTCCAACACCTATATTAAGTCCACCGGATAACTTGTTGGTAATATTCTGAATTTCGTTGCTCATCTTCAATGCAATCAAGCAACAAATTACTAACATGGCCATCTGTAACCCGCCGAATTCAACTGTTTCCATAATGGCTCGCGGACCGCTGTTAAGCACCACAGCCAAACTTTCCTTATCTAAACCTGTTGCCAGTGCTTGGCTTAATATTTCCGACGTAGCATTTATGATAATTCCCATAACGACAAAGTTAAATACCGTGTTTAAGAATATACTCCATCCCTGTTTGGTATAGCTTTTGGTAATCTTGAACGGCCAACTGGCAATAAAAAACGGCATCATGGCACAAACAATGCCCAATTGCAGTGCACAATCTAACATATAAAATCCGACAGCAAATGCTATCATTAAGCCGAAAATATATAAAATTGCTCCTTCCAGCAACATTTCAACACGTGGAAACATTGTAAAATTTTTAGAGCCGGTGAGAAGACTGTTCATATCCATAAATCCAACCCAAGCATTACACATCAGCGAACGTCCCATAGCAGGAACAAAGGCCGCTTGTTCATTAAATGCGGCTGCTGCTCCGACAGCATTTTGCAAAACCTTTGATGATAAATAGGAGCTTTCACCGCCCTCAAACTCAAAGTTTTTACCTAATTGCTGAATATTTGCTTTTGTTACTAAACTATCTTGCTGACTAACCATCGTAACGCCGAAGTCAATTCCACCATCAATTAGAGGGGTTACAATTATTCTATAAATATAACCGGGAGCAGCCAGCAAGGCCAATGCCACCGCAACTTTGAAACCCTGAACGGTTAAATTGGTAAGATATTGTCCTATTTTTTGCTGTGCCGGTGCAGCTACGGCAAGTAGGGTGATATAAGCAATATAAAGTGCAAATCCTATACCGACTAACTTGGCAAGTGCCGGAGCAAGAGCATCAAAAGCCTTTTGTGCAATATTTTGCACCGCTTTTAAGATTGTTTGGAATAAATGACAAATAATGCAATGTTCCGCATTCATTCCCGCCATGCTGTTCTGATATTCCATTACGTCTTTACAATCTTTAGCCATATTATCTTCAACAAAATCCGGATTATTGGCGACACATTCATCAATTTCTTTGGTTGATTCCATTTCTCCGTTAATCTCTTTCTTCTTACAAGTACAATTGACTTCTAAGTTACCGGAAATGGTATCAAGTAACTGTGCGGCATTCTTTCGCTGTTTGATAAAATCAGTACGCAAATCTTCGGCTTTGGCAAGTTCCGTTTTGCACTTGGAAGCATCCGAGGCATCGTTGTCACCTCCTTTAACCTTTTTAACAAAGTCTTCAACCCCGGAACATCCGGAAACATCTGAAGTGCATTTAAAGGCATAATTACTGTCTTCCACATACCCTTTACAATCAACTTCTACTTGAACATTGGTTGTAGTGGTAACTCCATTTACATAGATTGCCTTAATCTTAGTTCCATAACATTTGCCATTTTCATCAGGTTGTTGTGCTTGTCTGCCTGATTGAGCGCAACCGAATCCGTTTTCAAGTTTAATAAAAAATTGGCATCCGCGTTTATACCATTCGCTGTAACCGAATTTTTCCTCCATTGCTCTCGATGTATCGGCATCAATTTTCAATGTATCCCCTACGTTAGCACCTTGCAACCAACCGGCAACTTCCTCCAATTGCTGAGATGTTTTTGATGTTCGCATAAACAAGGCATCCAAATCCCAATCGGTGTATTCGGCATTACGATTTACATATTCGAGAAGCTGACCGGTGTTTATATTCGGATTATCTTTACCGCTGGTGGCTTTAATAGTTTTACTTTCTTTGAGGATTTTTTCCGCCGCGGCTGCTCCGGCAAATTCGTAATTGGTATATTGCAATTCTTTTCTTAATGCTTCATCCCACTTTTTAGCCACTGTACAACACAAATAGTGACAAACACCATCTTCATTTTTATAAATTGTATCCATATGCTCATTAAATTTCTGCAATGCCTTGTAAGCACCAATAGCTGCATTATGTGCCGCTATGGCAAATTGTCCTTTTGTTTTATCATCAAATTCGCAAAGACCGTCAGTTTGGACATCATAGTTAAGAGCGTTGGGAGTTTGTTCCGCCTGATCCTTAGCAAAATACAAATCAGATATTGCTGTTTGAGAGGCGGGAGACTGTGCTTGCACCGCACTTAACCCGCATAGTAAAACTATGCCGGAAATTGCCAATATTCTACCTATTAAGCGCGGCTTAAACATCACTAAAAGTCCTTTTTGTGTCTTTCTTTGCTCAGTATAACACACTTTTTTAGTTAAAAGTATTACAATATGGTTAAATATTCGTAAGTTTTTACTGCCGCTTCTCTATAATGGGGTGTTTCTTTAACGGTAATTCTTACATAAACAAGATATCGTCATCTTTTATTTTACATTTTAATGTCGATGAACAAAAAAACTATTGCTTTTTAAAAATAGAATCGTTATAAATGCGTAAACGTTTAACTTTTTAAAAAGGTAAAAAAATGGCTAGAGTTACTGTTGAAGATTGTATTGATAAGATTCCTAATCGTTATGATTTAGTATTAATCGCCGCTCAGAGAGCTCGTGATATTTCTGCCGGTTCTCCGCTGTGCGTGGATCGTGATAACGATAAAAATGCTGTTGTTGCATTGCGAGAAATTTCTGAGGATCGCGTCAGCATTGAGGATTTGCAGCGTTCTTTGGTTATGGGCTTGCAAAAATATGTGGAAACTGAAGAAACCGAAGATGAAGAGGTTGAAATTCTTTCGGCTCGTAATGAATTGGCTGATTTAGATGAAACTTTTTCCAGCGATATGATTAGTGATGAAGATTTGGCCGGTTCAATGCAAATCCACGGTAATGACGATGACGAATCGATTGATTTAGACAGTGATGCCGAGTTCGGTATGGATGAAGAAGCCGATTTAGGCGATGATGATTTTGATGCCGATGACGATTTAGAATAAACAATCGTTAAAATTAACTTTTATTAAAGCAAAACTGTGGTATAATTGTGCCGGATGTTTTGCTTTTTTTAGTTTTTAAGTTGTGGGATGTGTAATGTTACGACAATATGAACTGGTTGATTTAGTAAAGTCTTATGACCCTTATGCCGATGAAGATGCTCTCAACAGGGCTTACGTTTTTGCTCTGAAAAAACATGGTTCACAACTACGCACATCCGGCGATCCATACTATTCTCATCCGATTGAAGTTGCCGGTATTCTTACAAAATACAAACTTGATTGTGCTTCAATAATTGCAGCTCTGTTGCACGACACGGTAGAAGATACGGATACCAGTTTAGATGAAATCACTCATTTGTTTGGCGAGCAAGTAGCTCAGCTTGTTGACGGACTGACTAAATTAGCGATGATTGAGCATAAATCTGGTTCAAGTAAGCAAGCGGAAAATTTTCGTAAATTGTTGCTTGCCATGTCGGAAGACATTCGAGTATTGCTGATTAAATTAGCTGACCGTTTGCACAATATGCGCACATTACATTTTTGCCCCGTTGAAAAACGCGCTCGAATTGCCCGTGAAACATTGGATATATACGCTCCTTTGGCCGAACGTATCGGTATGGAGGAGGTTAAATCGGAAATGGATGAAATTGCTTTTGCCGAGCTTTATAAAGATGCACATGATTCAATCGTGGCACGTCTAAACTTTTTACGTGAACAAGGCAACGACGTGGTGCCGAAAATCATTAAGCAGCTCGAAAAAGATATGGAAGACAACGGCGTGCATTGCACCATCACCGGTCGCGAAAAATCGCCGTATTCGATTTGGCGCAAAATGCAATTAAAAAATGCTTCGTTTGAGCAACTTTCCGATATTATGGCTTTTCGTATT
>CADBMG010000104.1 GCA_902795745.1 uncultured Pseudomonadota bacterium | reverse complement strand
TTCATTTTTACGGCATCATAACGGTATTAAGACTAACGGTTGCTATTTGTTCGGTGCTACGGTAGATGATGATTTGGATATTATAGATAAAAACGAGCAAATGGCACGACCTGAAAATACAATAATATTGGGATGTAATGATTTCGATTTACTCGTGTATAACTATGTAGAAAAAGAATATCAGATAATTGATCGCGAAGATTTTGAGCTTTTAGACAGCTATACCGATGACGGACTTTATTTTGCTTTGAATGATATTTTTAACGGATGAGTTTTTTGATGAGCAATATTTATCAAAGCAACGATACAAACATTTTACATGCAGCAGAGATTATTAAGAAAGGCGGATTGGTAGCCTTCCCGACTGAAACTGTTTACGGCTTAGGAGCCAATGTATATAATTCTTCCGCTGTTGCAAATATTTTTGCAGCCAAACAGCGTCCGCATTTTGATCCTCTCATTTCCCATATTGCAGAAATTGATTTTTTACCTGAATATGCTGCAACCGATGGAAGAGTTATCGCTTTAGCAAAGCACTTCTGGCCCGGTCCATTGACGATGGTGTTAAATCGCATTGAAGAAAATCCGAGTATTGATTTGGCCTGTTCGGGATTGCGCACGCTGACAGTGAGAATGCCGAATCATCAGACCGCTCTATCTTTGATAAAGAAATCCGGTGTACCTATTGTTGCACCGTCGGCAAATAAATATCAGTCAATCAGTCCGACAACGGCACAACACGTGGCAGACGGTTTAGGTGATAAAGTTGATATGATTTTAGATGGAGGCAATTGTTCCGTCGGTGTGGAATCAACGATTATAGATTTGACCGGAAAAGAAGTGGTATTGCTCCGTGCCGGAGGAACAGCCAAAGAAGATATTGAAACGTTTCTTGGTGAAAAAGTGTTAATTTCTGACGGTAATCCGGACATGCCGACCGCACCGGGACAACTCTTGCGCCATTATGCCCCCAAAAACCAATTGCGTATCAATGTTGAAAAACCTGAAAAAGACGAGTTTTTCATTGGTTTCGGAATGATAAATGGTGATTTGAATTTAAGCGAAAAAGGTGATTTAGCAGAGGCAGCAAGTCATTTGTTTGCTTATTTGCGCCTTGCCGATCAGCATGCAACAAATGGCAAAATCGCCATTGCGCCGATTCCACAAAACGGATTGGGCTTGGCTATAAATGATCGGATTAAAAGAGCATCTTACCTTAAATAAAAAATGTTTATCATAAAAACTCTTGTTTTATGTAAAAAAGGTTTTATTTTTAGAAAATATTAAGTATAATGCCATAAAATATATCAAGCGCAATTATTGAGAAGGATATAATAATGACAGATGTTTTAGCCAGTTCACTGGTACCTATGGTGGTAGAACAAACCCCGAAAGGAGAGCGTTCGTTTGACATTTTTTCACGCTTACTGAAAGAAAGAATAATCTTTTTAACCGGTGAGGTTAATGATGAAGTTTCGGCTCTTGTTTGTGCACAAATGTTGTTTTTGGAAGCGGAAAATCCGAAAAAAGATATTTCTCTTTACATTAATTCACCGGGGGGAGTTGTAACATCCGGTTTTGCCATGTATGATACAATGCAGTATATTTCTTGCGATGTGGCAACAATTTGTGTTGGTCAGGCTTGTTCAATGGGCTCGTTTTTGCTTGCGGGCGGAGCAAAGGGAAAACGATACTCGCTGCCTAATTCGCAGATTATGATTCACCAACCGTCCGGCGGAGCAAAAGGGCAAGCAGCAGATATTGAAATTCAGGCAAAATTGATTTTGGATTTGCGTAAACGCTTAAACGCAATTTATGCGCAGAATACCGGTCAAAAATTATCGGTTATTGAGAAAGCTATGGACCGTGATAATTTTATGACACCAAAGGAAGCACTCGATTTTGGACTGATTGACCATATTATTACCAACCGCAACGAGATAAAGTAAGAGGGTAAAATGAGCAAAGAAGATGAAAAAGACGATGAAGTTTTGCGCTGTTCTTTTTGCGGCAAAAGTCAAAAAGAAGTAAAAAAATTGATTGCCGGTCGCGGTGTCTATATTTGCGACGAATGTATTGATGTTTGCCATACCATTATAGAAGATGAAATAAGTGAGGCAGAGGCGGAAGCTAAGGCTCAATCAGGCGATGTACCTTTGATGGATAGTTTACCGACTCCTTCGAAAATTAAGGAATTATTGGCTGAATATGTTA
>CADBMG010000103.1 GCA_902795745.1 uncultured Pseudomonadota bacterium | reverse complement strand
GCCGTGACCGGATTGGTAGCCGGACAGTTTTTTAATTTCGTCCCAAATATCCATTTTTTTCTCCATATTTAGTTGTTAAATTCATACCAAAACAATATATTTCTTATTATATGCTGACACATAATTAAATTGCAGAAGTGTTAAAACCGTTGCAATCTATTTAAAATATACTATTTTGGTAGTGTATCAATTAACATAAAACAGGATAGCTGTCAAGTTTAAGATAAGAAAAATATAAAATAAACCTGTGTATAGAATGAAAAATCTTATTTTATTAGCAAAAATCCACTCGAAATGGCGTAAAAACCATAGTCTATTCATGCTATATTCTCGCATTTTCTGCCGCATTTACAAGCACTTGCTCGTTACAATTAAAATATCTCTGAGTTGTTGAAATATGCCTATGATTTACGAGCTTCTGTATCACTAACACGGAAACCCCGTCATTTACTAACTTTGTGACGTATAAATGCCTACCCATAGGGCTTGTTCAATTTCTGCGAAGTAAAGAGATATTATATATTTAACATTACCATATATTCATATTGTTGTCATAACTTTTCGTAGAAAACGCCTAGATTATATGACATTTTTGCCATGGTGCTTAATTTATAAAGAGTAAAATATTTAGCAAACTACATGAAATGTGTTAAATGCCTGAAAAATTACTTGACTTTCGGAACCAGTTTTATAAGCAATTTGTTACTATATTTGCCTTATTCTTTAATAACACTTAAGTTATCTTCTTTATCTCCGACATAAGTAACGACTATTTCCGCATCTTCTGAACCCGTGCTTTCACCATAGTGCCAAACATCAACCAATTCAACAATCGGATCACCCGGTTTCAAAACCAAAACCTCTCCGTTTTCCGAGCGAACAGTCAATTCTCCCTTTGTTAAATATCCGATATTTAAGATAGGGTGCTTATGCATTGCCAACTTTTCACCTGACGGAATAGTAATTCTAAGCATCGTAATTTGCGGATGTTCAATATGAATAGGTTTAATTGCCTGTTCATTCCAATGCTTACCGGTTTGAATCAGCGTTTCTGAATCAGCCGCATAAGCTTCTGCAGGTATCAGAACACAGGCGGCTAATAACAAACTTGTATATTTTTTCATTATAAAATTTCTCCTCCCATAAATGATGTGAACATTCTATATTAAAGAATTCATTGTTTGCAAGTATATGGCATATGATATTAACAAATGAATTTAAAACCATTTTATCATAAACTTTGCCCCCAAAAAGAAAGAGTTTATATATGGGGTGAAATAGTGAGCTAATAAAACATTTACCTAACAAGCCCTCAGCAATCTCTATGCGCAGAATTATGTTCTTGTTTTTTGTTTTTTTATGTAGTAGTGTGTGCGTATATTTTATTGAAAAGGAAAAAATATGTCGTCACTTATACAACTCATAAAAATGTTCATTTCCGGAAATACGTTAGAAGGAATTAAATTTAGGACACTCTTATCAATCATCTTAGTTTTTTCCGTTCTTATTATAGAAGTCGCAATTTACTACATATATTGGGATTCCATTCCTAATATGGTAAAATACGATTATGACCTTTCGGGTGTACCAAATAATATTTGCGATAAAAAATGGATTTGGGCTAACGTTTTATTACAAATATTTATTTGTATTATTGTCTTTGTAATAAAACATTTTTCATACAAAACGAAGCATATTCATAACATTGTTTATGATGAAAACGATAATATAATTCCAATTATAGATAAACGGTTTTCTATGTTGGCGTGGGAAACTGCAATGCTTTTCGTAACAACGGAGCAAGGTTATCTTTTTGCGCTTATTGATATTATCGAAAGCCGTATGTGTGATGATATTGTAACAATTATATTTTTGTTCTGGTTAACTGTACTGGTTGTTGAATTTCGCTATGATTTAAAAGTATTAAGAGGCATTACTAAAAATACCAAAAACTAAAAGAACCGCCTGATTTTGCGGCGGTTCTCTTTTAATATGGATTGCAAAATTAATTACAATAAATTGAGTAGCTTTCCGGAGCATAAATTCCCATGGTTAAACTCCCCATCAAGGAATCATAAAATGTCCAATGGTTTTCTATGGCACTAATGCCTCTTGCAGGACATGCTTTAGCTAAGTTATAATCTTTCTTTTGCCACATTCCCCAAAATAAAAAATGACTTCTACCTTCATATGATGGTGCGGTCTCTACGTTTTGTTGAGGATTTAAGTCAAAACGAATAATATGGTCACTTCCGCAAGCAGAGAGCGTCAAAGCGAGCCCAATACAAATTATAAGTTTTTTCATGTGTAGTCCTTCCATAAAATATTTGATTAAATATTTAATCATCTTCTTATACAAGGCTATATAACTCAGTATGTCTTGTCAAGAATAATTTTTAAACATGTGTATGCACATTAAATAAAGTTGCTCCCCCTACTACAATGATGTATATATATTAGGTATTCGTTAAACAATAATGATTACAATACTGACATACCAAATTAAGATGGTAATTTAATATAACAAAATTTTATCTGGCAGACTGCAAATTTACTCCGGATTGATTGAAGAGAAGTTGCTATTTTTGGTCTAACCTCTTTTTACAACAAAAAAACATTTTGCTCTCCTTTTTTATTTAATCTAAGTGATTATATTCTTTACGTAAAATTAAACTTTGGAACATAGACTTTTAATTGATTAACAAGAAAGGAGAAAAACCATGTCTTTGAAGAGATTAGCTTTGTTATTAACGGTTATCGGTGGTATTAACTGGGGTTTAGTTGGTGCTTTCAAATTCAACTTAGTTGAATTTTTGTTCTCATTTGCTCCAGTTGTAGCTTCAATCGTATATATCATTGTAGGCCTCTGCGCTTGCTACGTTTTATTCGCATATATGATTAAATAAAAATGAAAATAAATTTTTACAACGAAGCGCGGTATAAAATACGGCGCTTTTTATTTTAGTTGTTTTACCCGATTTTATCTTGCTCGTAAGTTGTCGCAAACTCATCGCTCTGGATGCCATATATATGATTCATATCGCTGATATTTAAAACACCACCGGCAAAAATAGTCATCATTGTTCCCCAAGGTGATAAAAAACATATATCTTCATCAAGGCATAGAAACTTTTGTGAGAGCTGTACCGGAATATACTTTCCTTTATTTTTCTTATCAGCAATATATCGCGACGCAAATTCCTTTGCGCTTAAAATATATTCTTCTCCACCCTGCCCTCTGACAATCACATCATCAGCATTTGTTACCGTATTTTCGGTTTCTTCTCTATTACCGATTATCGTTATAACTTTTTCGCCTATTTTTCCATGACGCACATCAACCACCCCGATTTTATGCGCATAAACAATGGAGGCTCCTGTTTCAAGTAATTCTTCAACATATTTTTGCGGATTTATTTTTTTCATAGCAACTTTATACTTAAATCTGTTTCTATTACATATTAAGTTAACTGAACAATTATTTACATACGTTTAATTTTAATAAATATATGTAAAAATTAAACTCTTAATAACGCAAAAAAATCTGCCAAGGTTATTCCTTTGCAGATTTTTTTTCACGTCTGTACAAAACATTGTTTTGCAATGCCCTTTCAAGACATTCAACCCTGCATTCCTCACAAAGATATGCTTCCTCCCCGGAATAAAGGTTGACCAGCCAAAAGGCATTCTCTCTTAATGCAATAAAGGTTGAATCCGAGGTATATCCATCATAGATATAATCGTAATCTCCCTCCACAGAACTCAATATTATCTCCCTTAACAGAAGAAATGAATTCTTTTTCTCGCAATGTGCCGACAACACACCCAGTGCGCAGCACAACACTAATAAAATTTTTTTCATAATATAAAAATAATAATTAATCAAATATTCCTATATTCAATTTTAAAACAAAAATCAAGTGAAAAAAAACACAAAAATCCGATAAATATCTTACACAGCCACTTTAGCCTTAATCGTATCATAGCTTTGATAATTTACCAACTCGAAATCCTCATACTTAAAGTCATTAATATCTGTTACATTCGGATTGATTTTCATTTGCGGCAGAGGATACGGCTTATGCGACAACTGCTCTTTAACTTGTTCAAAGTGGTTGTGATAAATGTGCGTATCACCAAGTGTATGCACAAACTCACCTAACTCTAATCCGCACACCTGAGCTATCATCATTGTCAACAAAGCATACGATGCAATATTAAACGGCACGCCCAAAAACATATCACAACTACGCTGGTAGAGCATACAACTCAACTTGTTATCAGCCACATAAAATTGGAACATCATGTGGCAAGGAGGTAAATGCATTTCGGCAATTTTTCCGACATTCCATGCCGAGACAATCATCCTTCGGTCATTCGGGTTCTTTTTAAGCGTTTCAATTACCTGAGCAATTTGATCAATTCCCTCGCCGTTCCAATTACGCCACTGTGAACCGTAAACCGGTCCGAGCTCACCGTTTTCATCAGCCCATTCATTCCAAATACGCACGCCGTTTTCCTGCAAATAGCGCACATTGGTGTCGCCTTTTAAGAACCACAGCAATTCATAAATGATACTTTTCAAATGTACTTTTTTGGTTGTAACCAAAGGAAAACCTTTGCTCAAATCAAAACGCATCTGTCGCCCAAAAACCGAACGAGTTCCTACTCCGGTGCGATCCATTTTATCCACACCGTTCTCCATAATATCACGTAACAAGTCCAAATATTGTTGCATTTTATTTACTCTCCTCTTCTAAATAGTTCAAAATTTTCTTAACAACAGATTGTTCAACAAAATCGCCTTTTTTGAGCCATATTCTCGTAGTAACGCCATCGAGCTCAAAATGCTGAGGTAGTGGCTGATATTTTTCCTCCAAAACTGCTACACTGGTATTAACATCAACCAAATCCTTGGCTTCCGGACTGATTTCTCCGCCATAAACGCAATCAACCACAATATCGGGCATAATTTGCGGATTTTTAAAAAACAGCGCATAAACCGTTGCTCCTCCGGAAATATACAAATCTTGCGGATAATCGGTCAATTGTTCAATATCGGTGCATATAGCATGATTTTCTTTATCAAAAATCTCTGTTTTACCGGAATTATCCAACACAATTACCTTTTTTCCCATCAACACTTTCTGCGGCATACCGCTATATGTGCGACCACCCATTACTTTAATCTGACCCTCAGTCAAATTTCGAAACCGCCTCGTATCTGACGGAATGCACCAAGGTAGCCCCAAACCTGCACCAATTACGTTATCCCCTTTATGTCTGCACCAAATTGAAACTATTGTCATACTTTATCCTCCGCTTTTGGTAGTATAACCTATCATCTGCCAAATAAAAGTATGTTCCTACAACCATTCACAATATTTTTAATTTAATTAATCTTGACATCACATAATTATTTGTTTTATATCTTGTTT
>CADBMG010000102.1 GCA_902795745.1 uncultured Pseudomonadota bacterium | reverse complement strand
CTGTTATGCGTAAGTTTATTACTTGCTTAAATGCTAAATCTAAAGCCTTTTGTGCATAACTTTTTTAACTGGATTGATGACGGGAGGTAATGTTTCTTTGCTCCTCAGCAGGTCATGGGAAAAATATCAATATCCGAAAAAGGAATTTTCAGCGGAGTATAAATTTTAAATGTATAACCTGTAAAACATATTGCACAATAAAACAGAATGATTCATACTAATCCGCAGAGGATAAAATGAATATAAATGAAGAAATAATAAATGCCGGAATTTCGGCGACAGAATATGCAAAATTGCAGAAATTTGCCGATATACTGACCGAGTGGAACAGTAAGATGAACTTGGTAAGTAAAAATTCACTTACGGAGGTTTGGCCTAGGCATATTTTGGATTCTGCACAATTGATGACTTATTTGCCGGCTGATTTATCGCACTTGGTTGATATTGGCAGCGGTGCCGGATTTCCGGGGGTGGTTTTGGCAATTTTGTTGCAAGAAAGAAAATCAACAGCCAAAGTTACATTGGTTGAAAGTATAACTAAAAAAACGGTGTATTTAAAAGATGTTTGTGAAAAATTAAATTTGCAAAACGTTGATATTATTAATGATAGAATTGAAAACACCGTATTTAAAAATGTTGATGTTATTACGGCACGCGCCGTTGCCCAATTGGATATTTTATGCGGTTATGCCAAACATATAGGTAATTCAAAAACCAAACTTTTGTTATTGAAAGGACAAAAATGGGTCGAGGAAGATGAGTTGGCACAAAATCATTGGCAATATAATTTGACAATTTATCCGAATAAACAATGTATTGATGGTGTGGTAATGGAAATATCTGATTTGAGGAAGAAAAAATGAAAATTGTATCGGTAGCAAATCGTAAAGGTGGAGTGGGCAAAACAACAACGGCTATTAATATTGCAACCGCATTGTCGGCGATAGAAAAATCGGTGTTGGTTATTGACTTTGATCCGCAAGGCAACGCCACAACGTCGCTCGGAGTGGCTAAACAGAAAGGTCAGCCGTCATCATACGAAGTTTTAATAGGAGCTTGCGATGTCAACAAAGCCGTAATACACACTGATTTGCCGCGATTTGATTTAATTCCCTCTTCGCCGAATTTAGCTGCTGCTGAAGTTGAATTGGTTGATGTTGTCAGCCGCGAGTTTATTTTGAAAAAGGCACTGAGTCATTTACGTGACGACTACGATTACATTATAATTGATTGTCCGCCGTCACTTAATCTCATAACCATTAATGCCATGGTGGCATCAAACTCAATTATGGTGCCGTTGCAGTGTGAGTTTTTGGCACTTGAAGGTTTGGCTGATTTGATGAAAAATATTAATGCGGTGAAACGTAATTTTAATCCGGCTCTGTCTTTGCAGGGAATTGTACTGACAATGTTCAGTAAGCAGAATAATTTGAGCAAAATGATAGAAGCTGACGTACGCAAGTATTTCGGCGATAAGGTTTATCAAACGGTTATTCCTCGTTGTGTACGTGTTGCCGAAGCTCCGTCTTACGGTAAACCGATATTGATTTATGATTTCAAATGCAGTGGGGCACAAGCCTATTTGCAGTTAGCAAAAGAATTCTTAAAAAGAGAAAAGGAGTTATAAATGAGTGCGAACAGTAAAAAATACGGATTAGGACGCGGTTTGGAGGCTCTTTTTGGTGAAGATGTAATAGAATGGGAAGATGAAGACGAAAAAATCAGCGTTGATAAAATAGTTGAGAACACTGTATTTAAACAAGGAAGTAATGAAATATCGGTTGATAAAATCATTCCGTGTGCTTTCCAACCTCGCTCTCTGTTTGATGAAGAAGCATTAAAAGTACTCAGCGATTCAATAAAAGAAAAAGGAGTTTTACAACCGCTTTTGTTGCGTCAAAAAGGTGATAAATACGAAATTATAGCCGGTGAAAGGCGTTGGCGAGCCGCACAAATTGCCGGTTTGCAAACCGTGCCGGCAATAGTGAAAAATTTGACCGATGAGGAAACTTTGGAAATTGCGTTGATTGAAAATTTGCAACGCGAAAACTTAACTCCGATTGAAGAAGCAGAAGGACTCAATCGCCTGATTAATGAATACGATTATACGCAAGAGGTTGTGAGCAAAGTTGTTGGTCGCTCACGCAGTTACATTACTAATGCTTTGCGCTTGCTCTCTTTGCCGCAAGAGGTACAAGAGGCAATTAATGACGGTAAGCTTTCCGCCAGTCATGCACGTCCTTTGGTAGGTTTGGATAATGCGGCAGAGTTGGCCGCGGAAATTGTGGCAAAAGATTTGAGTGTGCGTCAGGCAGAAAAATTGGCGGCTGCATCAAAGCGGCGCAGTCCGCGCATCAAAGCACCGAAGATAAGCGATGAAGATTTGCAGCAAATTATGCGTGACTTGCAAGAAAAATTAAAACTAAAAGTTAAAATTAGTGCTGGAAAAACCGGAAAAGGTAGTGTAACATTACATTATAATAATCCGGCTGAACTCAGCGTGATTTTGGATATTTTGGAACAACGTTAAGGAGAACTTGAATTATGGCTACTATATTGGAAATGATGTTGGAAAATTGCAAAAAAGCCGGCTATTATCCGACGGAAAATATTGAAAAAATTGCTCGCGCTAAAAATATGATGTTTGGCGATAATGAATGGCGTCGCTGTCCTTGCGACGGTCAAAACGAAAAGAGATATTGTATTTCGGAGCTTTGCCGCAGTGACATAGAGCGTGATGGAATTTGTCATTGTCGTTGCTATAAAAAGGTCGGAACCGACAACGCTTAAAAATAAAGTATATTGCTCTATTTGAAAAGGCATTGATGGACGACTGAATATGATTGATCCGAAATTTATACATTTGCGGGTGCATACTGCGTATTCGTTGGCACTGGGAGCTGTTCCGGTGCCAAAGCTCGTTCATAAACTGCACGATTTGGGAGTGCCGGCTTGTGCCATTACCGACCGAGGCAATTTGTTCGGCGGTAAGGCATTTTCAAAATACGCGGCAGATGAAGGAATTAAACCGATTCTCGGTGCGGAACTGAGCCTGCATAATGATGATTCGGAAAATATATCAATTTCTAAGGGTAGGGAGCTTGATCCGGATTCGCTGATTATTTTGGTAAAAGATGAAAACGGATACCGTTCATTAATGAAAATTTTCAAGCGTTATTATTTGGATAACACACAACTGCGCGGTATTCCTCAAGTTACTATGGAAGACTTGGAGCAATTTAATGAAGGTTTGATTTGTCTGACCGGTGGGTATTCCGGACCAATCGGCCGTTTAATTTTGCAAAATAGACAAGATGAAGCCGAAAAGAAATTGCTTGAGCTCAAAAAGATATTCTCGGACAGGCTGTATATTGAAATATCCCGTGTCGGTTATGACGAAGAAAAAGCCACCGAACCGATGTTCTTATCGCTGGCTTATAAGCATAATATACCGCTTGTTGCCACTAATGACGTTTACTTTTTTGATGCAGATATGTATGAAGCTCACGATGCTTTGGTTTGCATTGCCGAAGGTGAGTATGTGGCAAATGAAAATCGTAAACACTACTCGCCGAACAACTATTTGCGCAGTGCCGAAGAAATGGTGCAACTCTTTAAGGATATTCCGGAAGCTGTTGAAAATACCGTAAACATTGCGAAGAGATGTAACTATCTTTCTAAAAAAGTAGACCCGTTGCTGCCGATTTTTATTTGTCCCGATGGCAAAACCCAAGATGAATTTATTACCGAAGAAGCATATAAAGGCCTGCATGAAAGAATGGTTTTGCAGGTTTATCGCGATGATATGACGGAGGAAGAACGTAATCATATTGACCGCATTTATTACAAGCGATTGGATTATGAACTTTGTGTAATTAAAAAAATGGGCTTTCCGGGATATTTTTTAATCGTGTCAGACTTCATTCGTTGGTCTAAAAGTCACGGCGTGCCTATCGGTCCGGGGAGAGGCTCCGGTGCCGGTTCAATAGTAGCGTGGTCACTCAAAATTACCGACCTTGATCCGATTCGCTTAGATTTGTTGTTTGAGAGATTCTTAAATCCGGAACGTGTTAATATGCCGGATTTTGACGTGGATTTGTGTCAGGAAAATCGCCATAAAACCATTGAATATGTTCAAGAAAAATACGGTCATGAAAAAGTGGCGCAAATTATTACATACGGTAAATTACAGGCAAAAGCGGTAATTCGCGATGTGGCACGGGTTTTAGGTATGCCTTATTCACAAGCTGATCGCATTTCAAAATTAATACCTCCGCCGCAGGAAGGTAAAAATCCAACCTTGCAGCAATCATTGGAACTGGTTCCTGAATTAGAGGAAATGCGAGTTAACGATCCGCAGGTTAATAAGCTGTTTGATATTGCCATGAAACTTGAGGGCTTATACCGCAACAGTGGAATGCATGCAGCCGGTGTGGTAATCGGCGACAGACCGCTTGATGAGCTTGTTCCTCTTTATAAAGATCCGCGCTCCGATATGCCGGTGACGCAGTATGACATGAAATTTGTTGAAGAAACCGGCCTGATTAAGTTTGACTTTTTAGGTTTAAAGACACTGACAGTAATAGAACGAGCAGTGGAATGGGTTAAAAAAATTCATGGTATTGAGCTTGATATGGCATCGTTGCCTCTTGATGACAAAAAAACTTATGAACTGATGCAACAAGGTGACACCAGTGCGGTTTTCCAGTTTGAATCGTCAGGTATGCGCGATGTTATGAAACAAATAAAACCGGACCGGTTTGAAGATTTAATCGCCGTAATTTCGCTGTATCGTCCTGGACCGATGGATAATATTCCGACATTTATTGCTCGTAAACACGGTCGTGAAAAGATAGAATATTTGCATCCGGATTTAGCACCGATTCTTGATGAAACATATGGGATTATGGTTTATCAGGAACAAGTGATGAAAATTGCGCAGGTGTTGGGCGGATATACGCTGGGCGGAGCGGATAAATTGCGTAAAGTTATGGGTAAAAAAATGCGTGATGAAATTCCGCATCAGCGCGAAATGTTCACCAACGGTGCATTGAAAAAAGGTATTGATGCCGATGTGGCAAAAAGTATTTTTGATCAAATGGAAAAGTTTGCATCTTACGGATTTAATAAATCGCATGCCGCCGCTTATTCGTTGATTTCATACCAGACTGCATATTTGAAAGCACACTATCCGGTGGAGTTTATGTGTGCAATAATGGATTTTGATATAACCAATACAGATAAAATTTCTTTTTACAGCGAAGAAGTTAAGAAAATGGGGTTCAAGGTTTTGCCTCCGGATATTAATGCTTCAAATGCTCTTTTCAAAGTTGAGGACGGTAATATTCGTTTTGCTCTTGCCGGTATTAAAGGAGTAGGTGAGGCCAATATGCGCGCTATTACCGAAGAACGGCAGAAAAACGGTAAATTTAAGGATATATCCGACTTTATTCATCGCGTGGATATAAAACAAATTAACCGCAAACAAGTAGAACAATTGATAAAAGCCGGAGCTTTTGACAGTCTTGATAACAATCGCCAGAAGCTATATATAAATATCGATACAATTTTAAGTCACATGGCGGCGGCTACCGAGCTTAAAGTAAGTGCACAAACATCGCTTTTCGGTGATGAAGAACTCTGTGCTAAGGTAAAATTGAAAGAAACGCCTGATTGGCCGGAGTTGGAAAGATTGCAAAACGAAGCTGATGTTATAGGGTTTTATTTGTCGGCGCATCCGCTGGATGTGTATGCTTCAAGTCGTGAGCGTTTGGGGATTCGCAGTTATGCCGATGTGGTAAAAAATATTAAAACCGGAGATAAAGTAGTGGCAAATTTGGCGGGATGCCTGCAAGGTTTTCAAAAGAAAATAAGTAAAAGCGGCAAACCATTTGCCTTTGTGCGGCTATCTGATACCAGTGCGGCTTACGAAGGTTTATTGTTTTCGGAAGGCATAAGTAAATACGGAACGGCTATT
>CADBMG010000101.1 GCA_902795745.1 uncultured Pseudomonadota bacterium | reverse complement strand
GGAAAATTAACATGCGTAATACCCATATCTTGAAATTTGCCAACCATAGCATTAACCAACTGGTCAATTTTTGCTCCGTTGTTACGACGATAACTGAATGTAAAGTTACCATCATCATCAACAGATACAAAAAGTTTATAGGCGTAGGTAAACTGCGCTTCACCCTTGGAATTGCGATTACCGTCTACTTTGTAGGCATCAAGTTTGTCATAAACTACATACTCAATCCATGAAGAATGGAACAATCCTTTTCGGATGTATGTATTACCTTCTATTTTATTCAAACCGCCTATGCCAAGCATCTCTTTCATTTTTTCATCAATAATTTCCAATGTCAATTTTTCGGAGCTTGGTGTTCGAGTTGCAACAGCAACAGGTGCCGAAGTCGCAGGGGTGGAAGATGTGCCGCTGTTACCAAGTGTTGCTCTTAATGTCGGCTCGTAATCATCTTCGTTTTCCTCCGGTAGAGGTTGAGTTTCCATACCTATAATCGGCATACCGATTTCATCCGGAGCCGCATCCAAAGAATAATCTTCCACTTTAATATTTTCTTCCGGATGTTCTGCAGCGTATGCCAATATCTCAGCTTCTTTTTTGTTTTGCTGCAAAGCTTCCTGACGAACTCTTTCTTCATGTTCCGCCCAAAAATCACCTATAATCTCTTTACTTACGGCATGAAGCTGTTCCATCATAATTTTTTCGCGTTCATCAACACGTGCCAATACCGAAGAATGTACGGCGTTGGCATCAACTTCGTCGTCAAAGGTTCTCGGAATATACATATTGAATTCTTCAAATCCGAACTGTTTGCAAAATGCTAAAATATCACGAATTTTCTGCTTATTGGCTTTTTGCTGCGATGAATCTTCCAAATCCATTTTTGCAACATCTTCCTGATTGACGGCTATGCGCATTTGTGTACGAGCTTCATTCAAATCCGACGGTTCCATAATAATCTGGAAAGGAAGACCGTTACCCAAATCGACTTTCAGTGCCAATTGCTTAATCGGCTGATTACCGTTCATTGCTTCTTTATAAAACTGTCCTGCCGGTTTTAAGCGATGCGGATCAATCTGTTCTTCAATTTCCGCAAACTCAACCTTGGCATTCATTTCACAGAATACATTCATATCATGAATGCGATAAAGCTGAGCAAATGCCTCGGCGTATGGTTCCTGAGATAACCAATATTGCACTTTTTCAACCGTTCTATCGTTTTTTTCGTTACCGCTCGGCTGAAATTTTTTACGTAACTTTGCAACAGAATATTCACCTGTTGCCGCAACAATATCTTTGGTATTTTCAAACAAATTCATCGCCAAACTCCATACAGATTGTCTCTTTGCCGCATAATATAACATACTTTTTTACAAAGTGCAACCGCTTTTTGACAAAAAATAAATTACTTTTTCTGCAAAAACAATACTTTTGCCAATCCGTAAATACGCGAATCGACTAAGTCAAAATCATCCGGTATTTCGATTTCTTCATTGTTACGCACTTCGGCGATGCATAGAGCATTGTCTTTGAGCCAATTTTTTACGAGCAATTGTCCTAAAACTTTGGAAGTTAAACCTCGCGCATACGGTGCATCCATAAAAATTAAATCAAACTGCTTGCGTAAACATGGCAGATTTTCAGCATTAGCTTTAATGATGCTGATTTTTTCCTGTTCGGAGGTGAACATTTTAGCATTGCGCTCCAATGTTTTGGTGTTTATATCCACTAATGTAACGCTCTTAAAGCCTCGCGACAGTGCTTCGAGAGCAAATGCCCCCGTTCCGGCAAAAATGTCAGCCATATCTAAATCAGCAAAAGCGTCACCGAGGTGCGAATACAATAGATTAAATATAGCTTCACGCGCTCGCTCTGCCGTAGGACGAACCGATTTTCCTTCCGGTGTCCACAGCTTTTTACCGCGATATTTACCGCCGATAATCCTCATAATTTGAACTTACTCCCTAATTGTTCTTTCAGCACCTTTTGAGGAACTTCGCGTACTTCACCTTTTTTCAGGCTGCCCAGTTGAAAAGGTCCGTAAGAAAGGCGAATCAAACGTGCCACTTCTAAGCCGATAGATTTCATCAATTTTCTGATTTCGCGATTTTTACCTTCATTCAGAGTAACTGTCAGCCAACTGTTACTGCCGTTCTGGCTATCAAGCACTACTTGTACCGCACCATATTGCACTCCATCAACAGTCACACCGTTTGCCAAATCAGCAATTTTCTGCTTGTCCACGTACCCGTGAACACGAACTTTATAGCGTCTGCTCCAAGCATTTTGCGGCAATTCTAACTGGCGGGAAAGTTCACCGTTGTTGGTTAAAAGCAATAATCCTTCTGAGTTTAAATCGAGTCTTCCGACACTGATTACCCGTGGCAATCCGGACGGAAGATGTGCAAATACAGTTTCTCTATTTGATGTATCTTTGTGAGTTGTTAGTAAACCCGCCGGTTTATGATATAGCCACAGACGTGTTTTTTCCATTGTCGGTAATTTTTCGCCATCAAGCAAAATTACCTCCGAACCGTCAACATTAAACGCCGGAGAAATTACGGTTTCTCCGTTCACAGTTACACGCTGTTGTTTTATTAATTCTTCGGCGTCGCGGCGCGAGCAAACTCCGCTCCGTGCCATAAATTTTGCCAATCTTTCTGCCATTTTTACTTCCCTTTTATGCAATTTTGTGTATATAGTAGCGATAAATGATAAAAAAAAGGTGAATCGATGAATAAACAAGAGTATATGCTCCATGCTTTGGAATTGGCAAAAAAAGCGGCAGAAAATGATGAAGTTCCGGTGGGAGCAATTGTTGTGAATCCTTCGAGCGGAGAAATTGTCAGCGAAGCGTATAATGTGAGCGCGCACGGCAGTGATGCTACGGCTCATGCTGAGATTTTAGCCATTCAAAAAGCCTGTACCGAGCTTGGAACAACACGGCTTTGGGATATGGATATGTATGTAACATTAGAGCCTTGCACAATGTGCGCAGCAGCAATTTCATTTGCGAGAATATCGCACCTTTATTTTGGCGCAACTGATGAAAAAGGCGGAGCTGTAGTCAGCGGCGTTAAATTCTACGAAGCTGCCACCTGTCACCATCGGCCTGTCGTTGAAGGCGGAATTTGTGCTGAACAATGCGGAGAAATATTGAAGAACTTTTTTGCTGCTAAGCGAAAATAATTGTTATTAAATAATCAACGGCGAATATTTTTCAGCATACGGTTGAAATCATCATTCGTTTCATACTCTTCCATTTTTACCGATAACTTACGTCGCCAATTGGGATGTTTATCTCTGTCTGTTCCGGGAAGATTTTGCAATTCAGTTGCTCCGAAAACATCCTCCAGCTGCACCAAATAAACATCGGAATTGCTTTCGGAAACGTACGCTTCCACCGCCTCCATTATCCCTTTCGGATAACCTTCACCATATAAGCAATCACTTTGCCGAGGTCTATCACATGGCCAAACACAAGCAATATCTAAAGCGCGTAACAAACGACAGCGTTCATCTTCCCGACCTTTGTATTGCTGACAACGTTCATCATAATCTATCATTTTCAATTGATACATGGTTTCAATATCGTACCCGAACCAACGCATTTTTAATGGTGCCATATCATGTGTGCCGACCGAACTGAAAGAACGTCTCGGAAAATCGTGCGGTTGTTTGAAATCACCGCAACCTTGCCAACGCTCAGCCCATAAAACACTCAGTGAATATATGCCGCGTTCATTGATTTTTTCAATGAAGCCATCCGGAACATTACCTATGCTTTCTCCCACAACCATGCATTTATTGAGCTGGCTCTCTAAAGCAACCAAACCGAGCATATCGTCAAAATTATAGTAAATATACGTTCCTTCATCACTGCAATCAGGAATAATATAAAGCCGCATCAAACTCATTACGTGATCTATACGCAGTGCGCCGGCATTAGTCATGGCTGCACGCAAAACTTTAATAAACGCAGCATAACCGGAAGCTTTCAGAGAATGCGGATTAAATGCCCCTAAGCACCATTTTT
Organism: uncultured Pseudomonadota bacterium; assembly: GCA_902795745.1. Classification (GTDB taxonomy): domain Bacteria; phylum Pseudomonadota; class Alphaproteobacteria; order RF32; family CAG-239; genus RUG410. Next base: position 826 of record CADBMG010000101.1, on the reverse strand, counting down.
GCCCTTTCGGAAAGAAAGCATCCGGTGGGGCTCCTGCTCCACATTCCTTGATGAATAAATCATTGCCGGACCATAATTCCACGCTATCTTTACATAATCCGACCGGTAAATCACGATATAAACCGATAGCAAGTCCGGCCTCTTTGATTGTAGCGTAAACGTTATTTAATTGCTTTTCGGCAATAAATTGCAAGTATTTGAAAAATTCCACCTCGGCACTATGTTCTAATGTAAACTTTTTCACTGCCGCAGAATAGGGATTTTTGAACTCATCAGGCCATGCCCGCCAGCCACCATACACCTTATCTTTATATTCGGAATAAATTGTCTGATAAACTGCCAAATTATGCAAATCTTGACCTTTATCTTCGCAAAATTGCATAAAATTTTTATACTCGTTGGAACTTTTATGTTTCAGCAGATAATCATACGTTTTGTGCAAAATATCTATCTTCAAATTATATACCGCCGTATAGTCAATATCCTTACTCTGACGCACTGAGGAGAGTATATTTTTTTTATTTTGCAACATTTTCGGCTGATACCCGAAAACGCATTCAACATCTATATAAATCGGATTTAAAAACAAACGACTTATTGAGGAATACGGACTGGCATTTTCCGGAAAATCATGAAACAATACATTAAGCGGATTAACCCCGATAACATCAGCTCCATATTTAGCACACATCAACACAAGATTACGCAAGTCGGTAAAATCGCCAACACCCCAATTACGCTCACTGTTTAACGAATACAATTGAACGGCAAAGCCCCATATTCTTTTTTCATTTAACATCTGCGGAATATAACATTCATCCGGCGT
>CADBMG010000100.1 GCA_902795745.1 uncultured Pseudomonadota bacterium | reverse complement strand
TAATCTGAAAAAAATACTCTTTTCTTCTCGGCTTATTCGGTTAATAACTTTTATCATAATATTTAAAAGGACGAATTATTGACCTATATACCTTAGTATGAACGCGTAGAATAGAATCAGGGGAAAAATAATGCCAATAGACACACATACCAAAATTTTAGCCACCATAGGTCCGTCAACCGCCACAAAATCCATGATTGAAAAATTGGTTAAATCTGGAGTTGATGCTTTTCGCTTCAATTTTAGTCATGGGACTCATGCCGAACATGCAGAAAGATTGGCAATAGTGCGAGAAATGAGTGAAAAATACGGACGCCATCTTACTGTAGTTGCTGATTTGCAAGGGCCTAAATTACGAATCGGCACATTTAAAACCGATAAGGTATTGCTTAAAAAAGGGCAAAAATTTACATTAGATATGCGTGATGAAAACGGCGATGAAACACGGGTACAATTACCACACAAAGAGATTTTTGCTGCTTTAAAATCTGGTGACAGACTTTTGCTAAATGACGGAAATATTGAACTGGAAGTTATTAAAAATTCTAAACAAGTCGCTGAAACAATTGTTAAAGTCGGTGGCTATTTATCTGCGCATAAAGGTGTTAATCTGCCTAACGTTAAATTACCAATTTCAGCAATTACCGACAAAGATAAAAAAGATTTAGAGTTTGCTCTCAATTTAGGTGTTGATTGGGTGTGTCTTTCTTTCGTGCAAAGTGTAGAAGATGTCCGCATGGCGCGCAAATTAATCGGCGAAAAAGCATGGATTATCTCTAAACTGGAAAAACCCAGCGCTATTGATGAGCTTGACGCTATTGTGAAAGAATCAGACGGAATAATGGTGGCACGCGGCGATTTAGGAGTTGAATGTCCTATTCAAACCGTACCGGTATTACAAAAACGTATTGTAAAAACTTGCCGCAAATACGGTAGACCTGTAATTGTGGCTACGCAAATGTTGGAATCGATGATTATCAACCCAACTCCGACCAGAGCCGAAGTTTCTGATGTTGCTAATGCCGTTTTTGATGGTGCCGACGCTGTTATGCTTTCCGCCGAGACCGCCGCCGGAAGTTATCCTGCCGAAGCTGTATCCATGATGCATCAAATCATCAATCAGGTCGAGGAAGATGCCTCGTATTATTCACGAGTGCAAATAGATAAAGATCTCTCCGATTGTGACGATATGGCAGATGCAATTACTTATGCCGCCAGTGAGATGACAAATATTTTACCAAATATGGCAGGAGTCGTTACCTATTCAGCAACCGGTTTTACTACATTTTCAATGGCTCGAGAACGCCCTGTCAGACCGATATTAGCGATTACCCTCTCAACCGAGGTTGCCCGTCGCTTAGGATTGGTGTGGGGTGTCAGAGCCTTCGTAAACCCTGAAGTATTTAACGATATTACTAAATTGCAAGATACAGCAATCCAAGTGGCTAAAACTGCTAAAGTAGGTAAAAAAGGTGAATATTTAGTGATTACTGCCGGTTACCCGATTGGTATCCGCGGTATGACTAACCTGATTTATACAGTTCAGTTGTAATAATATTCCTGAAGAATGAATACCTATGAACAGTGACAATTTCATTTAAAATCCAAATGCTTCTTTTTCGGATATAATATACTGGTTTTTACGCTATTTTCGAACTTGATACTTGAGATTGCAGGTCGTTTCCTAATTTCCTATAATATTAAACATTTTCAATAAGTTATGATAATTTTCTGAGTGCTTTACTGACAAAATAGTAAGATGTAAATATTTGTTAACAAAAACGGTGGTTTAAATTGACCAGTTGCGAACTATCTAACTATTTGATTCTAATACATTATTGTTGTAGAAAGTCCGTGTAGTTAATAGGAAATGGCTGTTGGGAGATTATATAATACGGACTACTAAAAGAAAAAGTCGCCATTTCTGACGACTTGTTTTATTGGCGGAGAGGCAGAGATTGGCTTCGTTTCACTTCGCCGCCCCTGCGCTCATCGCTTTGCGACCGGCACCCACGTGTGCCTTTCGCTTGTGGTCGAACTCATTTTTCCAGAGTTCAAATCTCTATCCGCCATATAATAAAACAAAAAACACCCCATAGGGTGTTCTTTGTTTTATTGGCGGAGAGGCAGAGATTCGAACTCTGGGAGGGATCGCTCCCTCGACGGTTTTCAAGACCGCTGCATTAAACCACTCTGCCACC
>CADBMG010000099.1 GCA_902795745.1 uncultured Pseudomonadota bacterium | reverse complement strand
TTTACAAATTATATGATAACATCAAATTCATTGAAAGAAAAGTTAATTTTGCTTACAATGAAGATAATGAAACACCTATTTTGTTACATAGTTTGCCTTTGGTCAATTTTCAATAGTGCTGCAGTTTCAGCAGGTACAATACCGGATTTGCCTAACGATTTTAGCGGGCAAGTAACGTTGGAATATCGTAAAAAATTACAAGACAAGCAAATATCAGATCTTTCTATGGCCGATTATGGGGCTGTTTTATTGGAAATAGGTAAATATTTTTATGATAAATATCCGGATAAATCTTTTTTTGATAAAGAAGACTTTATTGAACAGCTGCGTCCGTTTTTTCCAAATGATTCCGATACTGAATTACAAAATAAACGGCAACTTTTGAGTAATGCAATTGCAACATATCAAGCTGTTGATGATATATATAACGAGTACATTAAGCAAAAAATTGTACCCTTTTCTTATAAAGTTGTTCGTTCGGCAACTGATTTTGATAATAATGATGAGGTGCCATATATTGAACCGGCTGCTGAGGATGAGTTTGTTAAAGTTTATAATTTCAAAAAGTTTTTGACGTATAGTGAAAATAAAGAAGAAAGAAAAGCCATTGCCGATTTTAAGCGTGCTCGAAAAAAAGATGCAAATTTAATGGATAAGTTAGGATATGCATTACAAAAAATTGAGTGGAAAAAAGCGATTTTTTACGGCGAAACTCAGGTTAATCCTCTATTGTCAGAGGAGGGAACATCTCCACTTTTGCACAGCAAACATCTTGATTTAAGATTGTTATCACGGCAAACCTATTTGGATGGACAAGACGAATTGGTTATCGGGGTGCAAATTTTGACTGATTCTACGCATTTTGTCTTGGCTAACAATGTAGCTTCCGATAAGCAAAAAATTCGCATTGATTTATCGCGTTCCGAAAATTTGAAGGATTATGAAATTTTGTATCCAGTACCGTTTCGCAGTCATACTTTACCGGCATATCATAAATATTTCGGCGATTTTCTTATTCCGATAAAAGTTAAAGTTGACGATGTCAACAGACCTTTGGTTATTAATGCTGATATTAACGCTGTCGTTTGCGGTACCACTGAATTATGCTTTAATGAAACGTTTGCACCGCAGATGGTTGTAAAACCGAGTGGAGAAGATGTTTTTCCGAATGGTTACGATAATTATTTTGCCGTAACTTTGGCGCAAAATCCGCAAGCGGAACCGAAACACTTGAAATTGGAAAAGTTTGTTGCAGACAATGATGAGCATGGTCAGTCATTACGTTTGGAATTTTCGACTGACAGTAAAGTGCATCATTTTGACGTTTATGTTGAAGAAACAGACGGTTATACAACATTTTCCGCTCCTGCTGTAAGTATTGCAGACGGGAGAATTTTTGTACGCCTTACTCCACTCAATGAAGCAAAATATGACTTAATTGATACGCAATTTACTGTAAGTGCAGTTCTCAATAACTCAACTTTTTTAAGGCAGAAACGTTTTGTTGAAGCTCCATCATCTGTTGATATTCATGCACTTAATTTGAATTGGGGACTGATTTTCTTAGCAATATTGGGTGGATTTTTGCTTAATTTTATGCCTTGTGTTTTTCCGGTTCTGTCACTGAAAATAATGGGTATCAGTTATAATATCGGCAATACAAAGAATTTGAAGAGCTCATTATGGCAAACCGTGTGCGGCATTTTTGTAGGGTTTACTTTAATAATATGCTTTTTGATTGTTGTCAAATATCTCGGCTATTCTTTGGGTTGGGGAATGCAATACCAAAATATTAGCTTTTTGGTGGTAATGGTTTTTGTTTTATGCGCAATTATGATTAGTGCGCAGCGGTGGAATGTTTACGGTCATATTTCGGCTGTTTCAAAACATAAAATATCTGATTTTTTAATTGGAACGTTGATTGTTCTTTTGGCAACTCCTTGTACCGGACCTTACTTGGCAACGGCAATCGGCTTTGCTCTCACCGGTACAAATAATGATATGACGATATTATTGTATGCAGTGGCAATAGGGCTGAGTTTGCCGTATTTGATTATCATCTGTTTTGATGAGCCGCAAAATTTCTTCCCTAAGCCTGGAAAATGGATGAATAAACTAAATATTGTTATGCAAATATTGATGTTTTTATCAATAGGATGGTTTTTTGTTTTAATTTATTACCAAACAGATTTTAAATGTGTTTCAAAGTTGGCTTTTTTAGCCGTATTGTTTTGCGGCATATTTAAGTTGTTCCTCAACTTTATGGATTTTTTGGATGAAAGGTCAATACAACAAATTCCGACAGAAACCGAAGCAAATATTCGTCAAAACGGAAAATATATTATGTTGTTTTTGTCCTTAATTTTTATTACCGTCGGTATATTGACAGTTAATTCCGGAAGAGAGAGTAATAAAACTCGTTATGAAGCAGGAAGGCAAACATTTGTTGATTTGCAATTGATTAAGGAAAAAATTGCTCAGGGAAGGGCGGTCTTATTGGAAATAGGTGCTGATTGGTGTTTGACTTGTCACTATAATGATATAACGGTGTTGACAGAGGAAAATCTCGCTTACTGGCAAGATGCATATAATATGGACTTTATGCATGTAGATTGGACCGATTATAGAAAAGAAACGTTGGACTACATGGCGCGTTTCGGTCGTAAAGGATTACCGTTCTATATTTTATATACACCGATAATAAGAGAAGGCATAGTTTTACCTGAGATATTTGACGCAGATGATTTACGTAAAATGCTGACAAAAGCTGATTAGTATAAAAAAACAGCTCAGAGTTCATATGTCTCGGGGCTGTTTTCGTTAGCATACAATGATCATTTCAAACCATTGAGAATCTTTAAGAAGTCCTTTCTAGACTGTCGCGGCTATCACTAGTGGCGGTGCCGAACCTGTGATGAAACACGTCATCTTTGATTGTCTGCCGGCAACTTATATTTCGAGTTATAGTATATATAAGTAATTGTGTTGTTGGTCGGATTTATAACATGAAGTAAGTAAAAGTCAATAACTAATTTTATTTACTTATAAATATATTGATGGCAATTCAAAATTAAAAAAGCGAATTTGTAAAAATTGTTGCAAATTGTATAAAATCGTTTATTATTACATTAATTTAAATCAATGGGAGATATAAGCATGAAAAAAAGTTTGGTATTGACAATGGCTGTTTTGTTGGCAGGTGCGACTGTGGCTCAGGCAGATGTTCGGGAGCTGATCGATGTGGTCAAGCGCGGAGATGTGACTGCAGTGCGGCAGATGATTGCTGCCGGAGAAAATGTTAATGCGCAGAATGAACAGGGAAATACCGCTTTGCACTACGCTGTGGCTACGGATAATGCGGAAATGACACGTATATTGCTTAATAGCGGGGCTGATTTGAATGCGGCTAACGAAAAAGGTTGGACGCCGTTGAAGATAGCTCAGAAGAAAAATGTGCAGAATGTTACGGAAGTATTGAACGAAATGGCGGAAAAGGCTGCTCAAAAAAATGCAGAGGTACAAACGATAGCCGCTGAGCGTAAACTGCTGCAACGAGCAGCGGCGGCTGTTGAAAGTGCCAGAGAGTCGGAAAAAAATGCTTTGGCGGCACAAGAAGAAGCTGAAAAAAAAGCATTGATTTTACAGAGCAAAGTAGCAATGTTGGAAAAAACATTAGCTGAAAAATCCAAGGCGTTGGATGATGCTGAGAAGAAAATGGCGGACAATAAAAAGAGTGCAACTAAGAAGGTTGCTCCTGTGACCAAGAAGCCTGTACCTAAGACACAGCCGAAAAAGCCTGCAGCAAAACCACAGCCTAAACCTCAACCAGTTGTCAAGATACGCGTACCTCAACCGTCGAAATTTCATGCAAATATGACGGATGGTGCTGATGAGGTTATTTATTGCCTAAATTTACTCGGTCAAGGGGAAAATCAACATATGGCACGTGCTGCCGGCTATTATGCCGCAGCTAATGGTGTTAATGAAGCCAGATACAACCAGATTGTGGCATATTCTGCAGAATTTTATAATTCGGCAGATGATACTTCTTTGAAACAACGGGTTGATACCTGCGGTAAAGTGATTACTCCGGCAGATGCAACTGAGCAAAATCGCGTTATAAGAGCATTGAACGAGGCAATGAAAACTCGTCCCGATACATTGATTGCGATTGATAAACAGCCGATGTAGTTTTGTGACAGCGCGATGTGGATATTTTATCATGTCAATATCTGTTAAGAAGGAAGGGGTTCAATTTGAACCTCTTTTTCTATGCAAAAAAATCACGAAAATAGCAAAAAAAATACTTGCAATCTGCAAAAAATATGTTACAAGTATCGCGAGGTTGCAATGGTGCAATCTCAGTAACAGTACACACGCAGACAGGCGGAACTTATTTTAATAATGTAAAATATTGATTTCGCTCCGGTGCTTGAAAAGCCAGAGTCTGCGGAGGTTTAACCGGAAAAGAAAAGGATATAAAATATGACACTTCCGACATTTACATTACGCCAAATGGTTGAAGCAGGCGTACACTTCGGACACCACGCTCGTCGTTGGAATCCGCAAATGGCTCCGTATATTTACGGCAAAAAAGATAATATTCACATTATTGACTTACAGAAGACTTATCCGATGCTCTACACCGCATTGAATGCTGTGCGCGAGGTTGTGGCACAGGGGGGTAAGGTTTTGTTCGTGGCAACTAAGCGCCAAGCACAAGACATTGTAAAAGATAGTGCTACACGTTGCGGTCAATACTATGTTAATTATCGCTGGCTCGGCGGTATGCTGACAAACTGGAAGACGGTTTATAAATCAATTACACGCTTGAATAAACTTAACGAAATGGAAGCCAACAATGCTTATGAAGGCTATACCAAAAAAGAAATCTTAAACTTGAAAAAAGAGCGCGAAAAACTCGCTGCTGTTTTAGATGGTATTAAAGATATGGGTGGTCAGCCTGATTTGTTGTTCGTGATTGATACTCCGAAAGAAGCTTTGGCTATTAAAGAAGCCAGAAAGCTTAACATTCCAGTTGTAGGCATTGTTGATACCAATGCTAATCCGCATGAAGTAGATTTTCCTGTTCCGGGCAATGATGATGCCATCAGAGCCATCCAATTCTATTGCGAATTGGTTTCGGGGGCTATTTTAGACGGTATGCAAGCGGAAATTGCTGCCAAAGGTTTAGAAGTTTCAGATGCTCAATCGGCAGAAGAAATTGTTGCAGAGGCAGAAGAAACACCGGCACCTAAGAAGCGTGCACCACGTAAAACCAAGGCTGCAAAAACAGAAACAGCTGAGGCTTAATGGGAAGTTTGACGCTTGTCGTCATACATTAAAAATAAGGCGCGGCAAGATTTGTTTTGAACCGCGCCGATTTGAAAAATAAATTGCATGAAATAAGAGGAATTAAAATTATGGCAGAAATTACAGCAGCTATGGTGAAAGAATTGAGAGAAACGACCGGTGCAGGTATGCTTGATTGTAAAAAAGCACTGGTTGAAGCAAACGGAAATATGGATGAAGCAGTAGATTGGTTGCGTAAAAAAGGTTTGGCTTCGGCGGCTAAGAAATCAAGCCGTATCGCCGCAGAAGGTTTAGTTGGTGTTAAAGTAGAAGGCAATAAAGGTGCTGTGGTTGAGGTTAATTCAGAAACAGATTTTGTTGCTAAAAACGATATTTTCCAAGCTTATGTTGAAGATGCCGCCAAAGTTGCTTTGGCTTGTAACGGTGACGTTGAAGCAATGAAAAATGCCGCCGATAACGGTAAAACTTTTGGCGAACGTTTGACTGATATGATTGCACGCATTGGTGAAAATATGAATTTACGTCGTGCCAAAGTTATAAGTGTAAACAACGGTTTGGTTTGTTCTTATGTTCACAACGCAGCCCGCGACGGTTTAGGTAAAATCGGTGTTTTGGTTGCCTTGGAATCTACAGGTGATAAAGCAAAATTGGCAGATTTAGGTAAGCATATTGCTATGCATATTGCAGCAACGGCTCCGATTGCATTGGATATTGCCCATGTTGATCCGGCAGCGGTTGAACATGAAAAGAGCATTTTTGCCGAGCAGGCTTTGGCTTCCGGTAAGCCGGCTAACATCGTTGAAAAAATGATTGAAGGTCGTATCCGTAAGTTCTATGAAGAAGTTGTTTTGGAAGAACAGGCTTATATTATGGATCCGGATAAAAAAGTTAAGGCTGTGGTGGCTGATGTAGCCAAAGAATTGGGTACAGATGTTAAACTTGCAGATTATGCTTTCTTCAAATTGGGTGACGGGTTGCAGAAAAAAGAAGAAGATTTTGCAGCTGAAGTTAATGCGCAATTGAAGAAATAATAGATTTCAAAAGTCAATAAAATGCCTCTCAGTGATGGGAGGCGTTTTTGTTATTA
>CADBMG010000098.1 GCA_902795745.1 uncultured Pseudomonadota bacterium | reverse complement strand
TCTTGCGCTGATAAAATGCCATTAAAGGCATTTTTTCATGCGCGAGCCCACATTGCCATGGCAATATGACTTCGAACCTAAAGGTCACCAATAAAAAAACACCCATAAAGGGTGCTTTTTTCATTGGTGATCCCAACGGGATTCGAACCCATATTGCCACCGTGAAAGGGTGATGTCCTAACCATTAGACGATGGGACCAATTATTTGACAAGTGCATATATACTTGTATTTTTTGCTCAGGTCAAGTATTTTTTTGCAAAAAATTGTTTTTTTCGCATTTTTATACGCTAATTATCTGATTTTGCATTATCTTTTTGTGTTTGATAAAGAATTTTGCCTTGCTCTTCATTAAGCATAAAAAACCAATCATCATAATAAGGTCGAATGCTTTTAATTAAATCAGGAACTTCAACTCGCGAGATTTTTTCCTGACTGAAATCAATTGAAATATAGTAGTCACCCGCAACCTTATATATGTTCAAAACATATATCATTCCCGGAATGGTGTGTACGAGAACTCTGTGGGGAGTAATACCTTCAATCACTTCCGTAAATTCCTCTTTTTTTATTATTCCCCCATAGCGCATAAACTGCACGGCTTCTAACAATTGTTGGGCAAAAGCCGATTTTTTTGCCGAATTTTTCAACACTTCACTGCTGATAAATTTCCCGTTTAATGTCATTCCGCTCATAATACCTTCCGAAATACTGATAAGCGGCATCGGAACCCAATCTTCTCCACTTCCGGAAAAAATACCGACATTACCGAGCTTATATATATAACTGCTTCCTGCTTTATGCGCTAAGCGATTACCTTGCCTATCGATCTTTTCAGCAATCAACCATTCAGCCATTTTATGCTTTTCATTATCATAAATAATCATCTTAGTGCTTTGTTTACGCAAATCTTCCAATCTATTACCTTCTATTTCTTGCACATCCAATATCAACGCATTATTTATCATAGCATAAAAAGCTGTAAGCATCTCATTGCTGGCAAAATAGTTCTCTGCTTCCTTAAAACGCCAATAGTCGCCTTCGCGTACAATATTAATTTCATCATCTTCAGATGTGATAAACTGCACTCCGGAAATCAAAGCAATATTTTGCTTCGTTTCAGCGAAGGCATATTGTCCCAAAGATTGAGCATCTGCTTGGCGATTGTACAAAAATTTGGCACAGGCAAACACAATGCCGGCGCAAATGGCAAAAAGCAAGGTAATAAATAAAGATTTTTTAGTCATTGAACATCTCCTTAATTTGCTTTTGTTTACGGCGACGCTGCCAAGCACGAACTTGCCATAATATCAGTAAAAATAATAAAGGTACTGCTACTATTTGCCCTACAGCCAGATATTGCCAATATTGCAAATAAAGTTTCTGCATTGCATAATTTAATTCTTCTGCTTCTTTTTCCGCCACGGCTAACTGTTGACCATCTGTGCTTATTTGCAACATCTGTTGTAAGCGATTATCATCATTTCCGCTTTTAGCATAAAGCTCTGCACGAAGCTGATTTATTATTTTAATATTTTTTGCCAATCTTTCGGAATAGTTGTTTTGAGCCGCAGAATATATTTGCTGATTTATACTGTAAACATTGTTATTTTTCGTATTTATCGGCAATTTTAAGTAGCCGAAATTTTCCACCATATAATCAATCAATCCTCTCACGGCTTCACCATTGGCGGCTGTAGGTATAAGACTGTGCTGTTGCCTATCGACGGAACGCGGATCAGTCCAATTATCTTCATCAAGAATATCAACATCCGATATAATCGCCACTTTAGCCTGTTTTTGTTCAGCAATGAACGGGGGCATTTTCAGTGCCGGATTACTTTCGGCAAATGGATTTTTATCGTAAGCCGATTTAAGTGCTCCGCTGAAAATTGCCCCGATATATCCGTTATCCGCTGAAATAAAATCTTCAACCATTAAAGATTGCTCCTTCGAGATATTGAAAACCGCTGCACTGTCAAGAACTAAAGGTAAATCCGTTTGCTTAAAAGTTTTACTCAAATTTCCGCGGTCAACCAATGTATCAGTAAATTTAACTCCCCAATTATTCAAAAATGTTATCAAATCAATGTTCTTACTGTTGATTAAAGATGATTGACTTTGAGTAAAGGCATCAATAAAGACTAAAATATTTCCGCCACGCATAACATATTGGTCAATTGCATACATAAATAAAGGAGGAAGCTCTTTAGGATTAACCAAAATCAACAAATCCAATAAGGGAGAAATTTGAAAACTATCTTCTGTAACGGTTTTAACATCGTAATCGTTTTCCAAATTAAGCATTAACGAAGTCAAAGAATCCAGATTTTGCCGCGCATCCAAATAAACACCGATTTTTTTACGCATTGCTGGTTGAGATATTTGCAAAATTGCCGTATCAACGTCCTTTTCAATATACGAAAATCTCTGTGGAACAAAATGCTGTATAACATATTGCGCCTCATCAATACCATGTACAATCGCACCAAAATAATCATAACCACCGAGTTTATTCTCCTCAAAATATAAACCCTGTTGTAATGCGTTATTTTCCGCTTCGGAAAAAGCTTCCGTAATATTGGTACGGACATTTATCATCCCGCGTGAAAGTTTGGTGTATTGATATAAAAAACGAGATATTTGTTCAAAAAATTGCTTATTTTCAATACGTTGGCGCAAATAATCCTGTGCAACATAAATATCTACGGTTATCGGTTTTTTCACACTCTGCACAAGCTCGACCGTCGCTGCTTTCGGAGTATAAAGCCGTGCAGATGTCAAATCAATCTTTTGCGGCAACAAGTAAGAAATCGCGGAAATTATAGCCGTCAACCCAATTAATAATATTGAAGAAAAAATAGCGAACTTAAAACCACGGTGAGGTATAACAGCACGGCGATAGCTCAAGGTAATTATATTCATCAACAAAAATCCGGCACTGAACAACACAAAATAAAAAATGTCGGAAACTCTGATATCCGCAAACAAAAAATTATCATAAATATCCGCAAAAAAGGTATAAGGAAACAATAAAATCAAAAATAAAATAAAGATTGTAGACAGATATGTTTTTAACATACTATCTGACAGAGCGGAAACAAAACAACCTATGGCACTAAACAATGTCATTGTCAAAAAAAGTCCGCTGAAACAAGTAAGAATATTACCCAAGTCGAGATGAAGCCATCTCAATGTTATCAACACAAAAGGAATTAAAAGCAAAAGCATAATGGTCAGATTTGCTATCACGGCAAACCACTTAGCTAATACTATGGCGATATCGGACATCGGAGCACTCAAAAGCCACTCTGCCGTATGAGAGCGATATTCTTCACTCCATGTCCGCATTGTCAGCACCGGAACAATTATTGCCAAGATATATGGTTGTAAATAGAACAAAGAATAAATTGCCGCATCATGCATATCGGCGTAGTGACCGAAATAAAAAGCAACCGATGTTGAACACAACAAATATACGAAGAAAATAAGATATGCAGCCCCATTGGCATAAATATCACTAAACTCTTTTTTAAAAAGTGACGTAAATGCTCTCATTTATACCTCAATCATCTGTAAGTTTTCGAAAAGAATGCAACAAATTGTTATCTGCTGTTTGTTTAAAATGCGCTAAATCCGTATTCATTAAGATTTTTCCCTTATGCAAAAGAAGAACTTGTTTTGCCAAAGATTCGACATCTTCCATAGAGTGTGTGGAAATTATGACCATATGTTTTTGTGCATATTGCTTAATAAGATTGCGCAAAACTTGCTTTTGGTTGGGATCAAGTCCCTCGGTAGGTTCATCGAGCAACAATAAATCAGGTTCGCCGATGAGAGCTGCCGCCAATTCAAGACGTTTTTTATATCCTTTAGAAAGAGTTTCATTCTTCTGCATCAAAACGTTTTGCAAACTGAGAATTTCAACTAAATGTTTTATTTTTGCACATCGTTCTCCGACGCTCACTTTATGAACCCCCGCAGCAAAGTGCAAAAAATCATAAACTGTCATATTAGAGTACAATGCTGACGTTTCGGGAACATATGCCAACCGTGCCAGATATTGCGGACGATTTTGTTTAAGAGTTAAATTACTGATGCTTATCTTGCCGCTATCCGGCTCATAAAATCCGCTAATCAAACGCAGAAGTGTAGACTTTCCGGCCCCATTTTCTCCGAGAATAGCAACAATTGTTCCGCTTTTAACCGCAAAGCTGACATCTTGAAGAACAACCGTTGAGCCAAATTTTTTACTTACATTTTCCACACAAAGCATTACTTAATTATCCCTGTTTCTTAAATTTTTTACCTATAAATAAAAAAACATTGATGACAAATTGATTTTAATGGAGTAATAATTAACAAAAAGCTTAAATGGAGCAATAAAATTGGATAATTTTACAAAAGAAGAATTAAAAGACTTTATTATCGGAACTTTTGTAGTTATTGCCGCGATTATTGTAGCGATTATATATCGTTGGCAAAATAAAGTTTGGGAAAATGCGCAGGATTCTGATTATCCTGTTTATGCCACTTTTAATCGCACCGATGGTTTAGAAGTCGGCAGCAAAGTGCGTATGGCTGGTATTGACATAGGATATGTCGATGATTCAGTTTTAGATGATAACTTTCGCGCAACCCTGACTTTGATGATAAAAGCAGGTATTGAAATTCCGGACGATAGTAGTGCAAGTATCGTTAGTTCCGGAGTTATGGGAAACAAATATATCGAAATTGAAGCTGGCGGTTCAGAAGATTTTATAGCAGAAGGCGAAGAATTTGAATATACGCAAGACGCTATGGTTTTAGAAGAACTGGTCGACAGAATCATTGCTATGGGCAAAGCTAATCGCCAAGCTCAAAAAGCTGGAAATAAATGCCCTGATGCGGTTATAAAATCAGAAATTACCGCACAAGAAACGGAGGAAAACTAATGAGAAAAAAACCTGTTGAAACAATTATGGGATTGGTTGTTTTAGTTATAGCAGTGCTGTTTTTGGCATTTGCTTACAGAGTATCCGATTTGCAAGTGGTTAAGGGTTATGCCCTTTCTGCGGAGTTTATGAAAGTCGGAGGTCTTAGCATCGGCTCTGATGTACGGATTAACGGTATTAAAGTCGGTACAGTTACCTCGCAAAAACTTAATAACGAAGACTATACGGTTGATGTCACATTCAGCATTGCCGGAGACGTTAAACTGCCGAAGGACAGTACGGTTGCCATTGTCGGTGACGGATTGATGGGAGATAAGTTTGTGAAAATCGAACCGGGAATAAGCAGCGAATATCTCCAAGACGGTGACGTTTTCGCTAAAACAAAAGACTTTAAAACTCTTGAAGATATGGTAGGCGAAATAATATTTATGGTAACCGACAGCGGAGAAAAAAATGATTAGGATGAACAGTATTTTTTATCTTCTTTCCGCGCTCAGTATATGCAATTACGCGCTAGCTGATGAAATAGATAAAAATACCGCACAAATGCAAGCAATGGACAAGATTACCGGCCGTGTAAGCATGATTAACGTACCGGTCGGCGGGGAAGTTAAATTCGGTTCCCTGTCAATTATTGCACGCAGTTGCAAAACGCGTCCGGTTGAAGAAACTCCTGATAATTTTGTCTTTGCCGATATTGCCGATACAACATTGCAAGGCGAACAAATTAATATTTTCAAAGGGTGGATGATTTCTTCTTCACCGGCAACTCATGCGGTTGAACATCCTATATATGACGTTTGGCTACTTAAATGTCATGATACAAAAGTAGAGAAAAAGCAACTGCTTAGTGAAGATCAACTAGCAGAACGAGATAACTTACCGATGGTGCGAAACGGTAAAATTGTCAGTGATTCCACAGTAGCTGAGAGCGAAACAATACCTCAAAGTCAAATTGTGGAAATGCAATCGGAAGATAAAAGCGATGATAACGCCGCACAAGAGATGATGTCCTCAGAATTTGTCTTTGATGAGGGAGATGAAGAAACTTCCGATGAAGCACAGACAAACGAAGACACAACCGACATACAAGAATCGGACGACGATAAAAACAATAATTTATAGTTTTTAATTTTTAAATGAATGGAAGCGGTACGATTGATCCGCCGTCGCGAAGGAGTTTTCCGGCATCACGCGGCAGCTTAAATTCCGAATCTTTACCTAAATCACGTTCAAATATCTCTCCATAATTACCGAGAGTACCTATAACGGCTCTCAGCCAATTAGGTTGCAAACGTAGATCGCGCCACAACTGCGGATTATCTCCGAATAAATTACGCAATTCCGGATCATCATTAGTGGCAAAAAAGGCTAAATTAGTCATCTTGGCATTATATTGCTCAGCCAAAAACAGGGCATTAAATACCCATTTCAAAGCAATCTGTAAATCTAAATTATTGTATTTGACCGCCGCATACATAGGTTGAACGGAAATTTTTACCGGCAAAACATGTGCCTCTAACTTCGGGCGACTTAATTTTAATCCTTGCAACATTAAACCACTGGCAGAAAACAGCGGACAACGATTAAGTAAAAAAGCTTCTTGGGCACGTTCGACACTACCGAAAGTAAGATATTTTATACCCAAATTGTGTTTTATATTAAAGTCCTCAAAATGGCGTTGATATCCAGAATCTACCGACAAGCACATTTTTTTATCTTTATATGCCGCCAAATCTTCTGAACCGTCATTGCGAACCATTACATATTGACGATCAAAATACAAAGGGCCAATCCCAAGAACCTGTCCTGACGTTTCCATCTGCGCTGAATAGGATGTACCACTGAGCATAACATCAATTTTACCACTATCTAAAGCCTCGGTAACTGTTCCTGATGGAATATGTATCATCTCAAACTTACTCATATCTCCGGTAATTGCTTGGGCAATAACACGACAAAAATCAGCATCAATACCGTGCCAAACACCATCTTCCTCATATGCATACGATTTTATTCTTAGATTTGTACCGCAACGAACCACATTACGGCGGGCAATTTCCGCAACGGAAGAACTCTGAGCAATCGGTGCCGAATACTGCATTTGCGCCTGAGCATTGGAAAAAATCATAACAAATAGGGCAGATAAAATTGAAAATGCTTTCATTTTTTTTACTTTCGCGTTAAAATACTTCATTATAGGTTTAATTTTATCGGATTTATTATGAAAATAAAACATTTTTTGCAACTTATCATATTGTTTTTATGGATTGTCCTTGGCGTAAACAATGCCAGTGCTGCCTTGCAAGCAGATACGGCAAAGCAATGGGCACTGCAAAAAGGCAAACAAATTATAGATATTTTGACTGATGAGAACAGTGACGAAAAATACGCCGCTCTCGATAAAATTTTAGTTGAAGATATTGATTTAAATTATGCTGCAAAATTTGTGGTAGGTAAGTATTGGCGAGCAATGGATGAGAGCCAGCACAGAGAATATGAAAATCTGTTCAAGCGTTATATTTCCGCACTTTACAAGGAATATCCTCTTTCATTACCCAAGGGAAGTATCAGCTTTACTGTCGACAAAGCTCTGCCCAATTCCCAAACTGTCAGCGTATGGTGTACAATTTTCGTTGACGCCATACTTTCGGAAGAAAATGATAATAATAAAAAAGGATTTAAGGTTCTTTTTGAATTAATCCAAAATAATTCTCAAATTATGGTGCGTGATTTGAAAATCGAACAAAGCAGTTTACTTTTAGCCTTTCGTGAACGTTTTCAACAAATGATTCACCAAGATAACGACGATGAAATTGCATGGTTTTTGGAAGATTTGCAGGCAATAGTTGAGAGCATGGAAGAAAAATATCTTCAATAGATTATTTGTGTTGCAATAAGTACGCTTCCAAGGTATTGTGCAGCAACATGGCTATCGTCATAGGTCCTACGCCTCCCGGCACCGGCGTTATGGCAGCGGCTTTTTCTTTAACAGAGTCAAAGTCAATATCACCGCAAATTTTACCTTCACAGCGATTAATCCCCACATCTATCAGAATCGCCCCATCCTTAATCCATTGTTCTTGCACCAAATTCGCCACACCGCAAGCTGCAACAACAATATCAGCCTTTTGCGTCAGTTCTTTAATATTCTTGGTATGAATATGAGTAATGGTCACAGTACATTCTTTATTTAAGAGCAGAGTAGCCAAAGGTCTGCCGACAATAAGCGATGCGCCGATAATAACTACATTTTTTCCGCTTAAATCAGGGCATACGGTTTGAATTAATCTCATAACCCCCAAAGGAGTTGCCGCAATAAAATATGGTTTTTCATCGTTTTGCAACATACCGGTATTGACCGGATGAAAACCGTCTACATCTTTTATCGGATTAATACGATTGATAATTTGGTGCATATCAAGATGCTCAGGTAAAGGCAACTGAACTATAATGCCGTTAACTTGCGGATCGGCATTAAGGTTATCAATAAGAGATAATAAATCCCTTTGTTCGACTTCCTCGGGTAAACGATGAAGATTAGTCTTTAATCCTATATTGTCGGCAGCCTTTATTTTATTACGCACATAAATTTCGCTGGCATCATCATTGCCTACCAGAACAATATCCAACTGAGGAACTGCCGGTAAACTTGCAATTTCTTGCCGTAATTTATCACGAATACTTTGCGCTAAAACTTTACCATCTATCAGTTTGGCTGTCATTTACTTCTCCATTTGCAGAGCTGAAATTTTTGTAGTATTTTCCTCTGTTTGTTCAATATCCAAATATATTTTCTTCATATGTTCAGTTGCTCCGCAAATTAAACTGAACGAACTAAGAGGCATTTTAAGCGTTTTAGATAAAAATTTAAAAAGTTCCTTGTTGGCCTTTCCTTTTTCTGCCACAGAGTTAACCGATATTTTGAGATATTCCTCATTATCCGTCCCGCACCAAACACCACGGACGCCGCAAACAGACGCACCGGGAGAAAGTTTAATACGCAACAAATACCCCGTCTTATATAATTCAACAAACGCCATGTTTACATATATTGCTGTAACCAATGCGACAGGTGAGTGATGAAAGAACCGATAAATGCAATTACCAACAACAAAACATACGGTGCAACATCGTAACCGGAAATAGGCGGTATTCTTTTGCGAATTTGGCTGTATACCGGTTCTGTAATGTTATGCAGAATTTGCATAAATTTCTCGGCATATTTATTATGGACGGTCAACAGTTTATAATGAAGCATCCAATACAACACTATATCTACCACAACCACTTTGAAATATATATCAACAACAAAACCTAAAATATCCAGAAACGGCATCAATATAACACCAATAATTCCCATTGTTTTTCTCCTTAATTAGCATCCTCGTCTTCGGCTGAATCGGTTTGTTCCGCTTCTTCCAACTGACGGAATCTGTTTTTATCAAAATGTCGTCTATCAACCATCCCACGTAATTGTGCAATGCGATCGCTGATATCTTCTACATTGGCAACCGCCTCACCTTCTTCGGCAGCAATTGCCTCATCTATATTATCCATAGCAATTTCTTTACGCAATTGCAAGAGCATTAATCGTTTTAACCAATGTTCATAGTTAAATGCGCCCCCTAAATCGGCATCGTTTTCATGGTCTATACCTAATCCTGAGCGTTCACGCGGACTGAAATTATAGTCATAACCTAAACTTTGTAGCGATTTAAGCATACGATAAATTGGTTTGGCTTGTTCAAACTCATCGCGTCCGACTTCTATTTCCACCTCATCGCGAGTGTAGTTGATAATAAGATCATTAATTTCACGCAGGCGGATAATGTTTAATATCAACTCATCATAGAGTTTATCGTCATTTTTTTGTGCCGCATGCAGAAAAGCCAATGCTGCAAATAAACGAAATTCATCACGACTGATATGCTCCAAGTACTGACACCGCTCATTATAATCTTCGGTTGAGATGTAGCCGTCGTTCATATGTTTCATTATTTGCGCGGCACCCTCCAAAATATCATTAAAAGTCTGCTCAGGTGTTTGGTCAATACAAGCATTAATCAACTCGCGAGCAACCAATTCTCTGATTTGCTCCTGATTATATACCGCATTATTAAACTCTACCTCATAATCTGAAGGAGCCAAAATTGTCTCGCGCAAAATTGTACACGCTTCGGGACGATTAACTGCCGGAAAACTGCTGCTCACAGCATCATAAAGAGTTTCAAAATATGTGCAACTGCTGTAACGTCCCATTTTACAGCTTCTCCTCAAAAATAAGTTTTGCCTGTTCTCTCCATATCATATGCTCAATTACCCAATTGCTGATTTGTTCGATTTTTTCTATTTCAATTCCCATAGCACGTCCAATCTTACCGATTAATAGAGTTTCTTCATCGGAAAGCACATTATCAACATGCGCCAACGTACACATTTCACGCAACAATTCCAATGCCAAAGGACGATTATTAATCAATCTGGCACTGGAAATAACTTCTTTTTCATCAACAAAATCACAAATCTCAGAAAAATCGGTTATATTATTCGCCCGAGCGGTTTTGGTAATATAATCTATTTCACCGTCATCGGTATGACCATCTATGCTGGAAAGACAAACCAAAGCCTGAAAAAAAACTTTCTTCTGCTCTGGAGTCGCTTGCGACAAATGCGATGGCAAAAGTTTCGATATTTCGGACATTAAAACCTCCCAGTTTATTAACATAAGTCGTATGTTAACGAAAAAACTATCATTTTGCAATAATAAATTTGCTGAAAAGTTCTTTACTTAAAAAACGTTTTTTTACAGTTCTTCTCTAATTTTCATCATTATTTTGCCCATGCGATTTTCGCCGCATCCTTCCCCAAATCCGCATTTATAACAAATCTTACATGATTTTATTAAAAGAGCATTTCCTGTTGCTTTCAACATCTCAGCCGCCACTACGTTTTGGAAGAATTTTGCTCTTAATGCCTTTTCCATAATGGCAAATTTGTTCCTTTCAAAATCTTCACGGCGATTTATCTTATATTCCGGTTTTTTGGTAATAATACGGGCATCATCGGGATTTTTTAGATTCAAAATGGTCCTAAATCTCTCATCCGTTGCATAAAATTTCATAGCCTGATAGTAATGCTCAACACTTGGAAAAGTATAAACACTTCCATCTACTTCCATTTTTATCGGAAATGCGGCATACGGGCTCAAAAATCCCCATTTTCCTTCCGGTGAACAAAATCTGATTTCATCAACCATACATCAAACTTTCCTATTGTCTCCGACGATATAAATATAACATATCAAAAATCAATGTAAATTCAAAAAAGCAAAAACTCCCCCAAAGGAAATCTCATCCTTTAAAAATTAGCAGTTTGTAACCATTTTTTTGATAAATAATGCTAGGAATGCTATATTTTCAGAAGTTCATGATATTCTTCCAACGTAATGTTTTGGGCAAAAATCTTTTCCGCCGGAATTTTGCCGACATATCTGAAATGCCACGGTTCAAAATTGAAACCGGTTATTTTTTCTTTTCCTTTCGGATAACGCAAAATAAATCCGTACTTGTGCGCATTTTCACACAACCATTTTATTTCTGCATCATCCTCTGTCTGTTCTTCTATCATTTCGCTGTTTCTTCTATATATTATATCTATCGCCAAACCGGTCTGATGTTCACTTGCTCCCGGCATAGCCACAAATCTCTCAGCATATTCCGTTCCTTTTTTTAAGGCAACATCATTAAAAATTCTATCTTGATATCCATAAGAACGGTATGAAGAATCAATAAATATTTCGTACCCTACTTTTAGGGCATCTTTTTGCATTTGTTTAAAAGCGGCGTAAACTTCGCTATTAAGACGATTAACGTATGTTTTATCCAATTTCGAACCCATCGGTTCATTTATTTCGACCAATCCTTCCGGAACATAATCACAAAGCAGTAAATGTTCTTTATTAACTAATATCGTATAATCCATGTTTTCCACCTTAGCATCTTTCCTTAACAGCATAATAAATCAGATATTCTGCATTAATAACATCATATTGTTCTTCTGTAAAATTTTGTAGGTTCGCCCCATAAATACAATCCTAATCCGATTTCCTCAAATCTGAATTTTTCATATAAACCAATGTGTTCTGTCGCCAGATATAAATTTTTGTACCCCATTTTTTTAACACGTTGACAAGCATCTTCAATCAACACATGACTATAATGTTTACCGCGAAACTTTTCTCTGACAAACAATGTTCCCAACCACGGTGTATATCCATGATTATCTTTTACCAATTCTTTGGCTACAAGAGAATAATAACCTATAATTTTTTCATTTTCTGTTGCCACAACAATCTGCGGAAAATCAATTAAAGACCAATCATCAATCACATCGGTTAGCCAACCATAGGCTTCCGGCCACTCTGTTTGTAAAATATTCAACAACACTGTCGTCAATTTTGAGTTTTTAGTAATTATTTCAAACTGCATATAAGCCTCCATTACAACAACTCCAACTTAAACAAAACCCAAAGGCAATCCTTGCCATTTTTTAATTTGAAATTTATCATCAAGTGCTTTAGCTAATATCAACATGTGATTTTCTCGTTCAACATCTATTACAAATCCGTTTTTCAGATACATTTTTCTTCATTTAAGTATTCCTGTTAATTTGACGATTTATTATACAAATAATATTCAATATTTCAAATAAATTTTGGATATTGCATTGTTTTTCATTTGTGAATTTAAGAAATATTTGCTCCTAATAAATCCCGCCTTAGCCTTGTAGTCAAACCAGCTCCTCGCTGGTTCGCATCCTATGCTATCGCATTCAACAAAAAAATCCCGCCACGAAGGCAGGATTTTTTTTATTGGTCGG
>CADBMG010000097.1 GCA_902795745.1 uncultured Pseudomonadota bacterium | reverse complement strand
TAATTTAAGCATGGCACACCTCCATCAAAACCAAAGAGTCATCCCTCGTTTTCGCAGAAAACGTCAAGGGATCTTCCGCTTTTATCCAATTAATTCGAAGATCGCTGGACGATTTTATTGGCATAAAATCGAGCGATGACATTTCTTTTTTATTGCTTTTTAATTCTTTCGTAAATTCAATCACTTCATCCCTTTCGTCCACCCGAAAGGTATAATAGTAATTAAGTAGAGCACTATAAGGTATAAATAGACAAAATACCTATATATTTAGATTTAAAATATCAAAGTGAAAAATTTTATTATTAATTAAAAAATGCTTTAATTAATCCCTTTATTAGCTGGATCAAAATGTAATCTCAATATCTTCCATGCATCATAACGATTAGCATATTTAACTCCAAAAACTTCTCGAAATGCTTGTTGAGTGGCTATAACTGCGCGATGAGCACTCTCGGCAACAGATCTATATGATGGATCACTGTTAAAGCGACGCATATCTGCATATTCAATTTTTTGGATAAATCCATCACGTGAAAGATAAACCAAAATTTCGACCTGCAAATTTTCCAATCCCATCGCTCCTGGGTCCAAATTCCAATTTTGCCGTAATAAACTTGCCAGAGCATCTGCTTCAGAAATTGTCAAATCATTCAGATATGAACCTTTTGAGTTTCCGCCCTCTACCCCCATATGTTTAACCTGTGTTCCTTCTTTTATTACAGCGTTCTGGTTTTTCTCGCCAATATCTAACGCTTTGTTGTTATCAATTTCTTGCATCAAACTCTTTAATACGTTAGAACGAACATTAACTTTTTCTTGCTGCTTATTTTTTCCCTCACTTGATTCTAAGGAAGGCATTGGTCTTGGCTTGGATTTAGGTTTCATCGAAGGGTGTGGAGGTGCTTTATGGCTTACCTTCGGTGTGGATTTTGATGTTTTTTTGCTCTCTGGTTTTGGTGATGGAATTGGAGGTTCCAAAAAATCTTCTTTAATTTCTTCAGGATCTAAATTATCATTACCTGCTTCATTTTCTGAGGCATTCTCTGTACCAACTTGTGGAGATGCACCAGCCTCGGTATCACTAGTATACTGTTGTATTTCCTTTCGTTCAGTAACTGTAGCTTTTTGATCTTCCTCTCCAAAATCGGCTTTGGTTGGCAGATTGGTTATTTCATCTATACGAACTTGAGACAAATCCACAATAATGGGTGTTTGCCCGATAGAAATATCATTTTGTTTCCACCAATGCGGCATATCAATCAGAATCATCAGTCCGACGATGCCATGCAAAATAAGTGATTGTTTCAGATATTTCTTATCCATATAGCCTATTTCTTTTTATCTAATTTATTTGGTTTTTGAATTCCAAGTTTTGACTCTGTTTTAAGTCCTACTTTTTGGTATCCGGCTTCTTTTAATATTGCCATCAAACCGATTACTCTGCCATATACAGTATTTGTATCACCAGAAATTGTAACACTTAATTCTTCATTTTCCCCTTTTATAGCTGCAATTTTATCTAGTATTTCATCATCAGCAACAACTGATTTACCAATATAATAGTTGCCTTGTTGATCAACGCTTATATTTATAGATGTTTCATTCCCGGTTAACTGTTTACCTCCTACCTTTGGTAGATTCAATTGAATACCAGAGGTCATTAAAGGAGCTGCCACCATAAAAACAACCAACAATACCATCATAACATCCATTAAATTGGTTATGTTAACATCAGCTCTACGACGACTTTGACGCCTACTGTATGATGAATTTTGAATAAACGATGACATTCTATTCTCCTGCCATATCAGCTTTCAATGTTGTCTCATCAATTTCTCGCGACAAAATTGTTGAAAATTCAGCCATGAAATTATCTAATGTTTTTGCATAGCTGTCTATTGATGAAGTAATTGCATTATAAGCCACAACAGCAGGTATTGCTGCAATCAAACCAAATGCTGTGGTAAACAATGCTTCGGCAATACCCGGAGCCATAGCCGAAAGAGAATTGCTTTGGGTAATAGCTATTGCATTAAAACTGTTAATAATGCCCCAAACAGTACCAAACAGTCCTATCAATGGAGCAACTGAACCTGTTGTAGCTAAAAATCCCAAATGAGTATCTAAACTATCAAGTTCTTTATCTATTGAAACACTCATAGCTCTCTCAATTCTCTGTTGCAAAGAGACACCACGTATACTACGATCTGTTTTACCTTTTAATAAGGTATTTCTCTTCCATTCTCTCATGGCTGCAACAAATATAGAACTCATAGGATCAAGAGGACGATTACCAATTGCTTCATACAAACGATCAAGAGAACCTCCAGACCAAAATGCTTCTTCAAATTTTTTAGAGAGTCTACGAACTTGTCGAAGTGTAGAAAACTTTTCTAGAATTATTGCCCAAGACCAAACTGATGCGGCAATTAATCCAATCATAACAACTTTTGTTATTGTATCTGACGACCAAACCATATCCCATAAGGACAGTTGTTCTGCGGCTGATTGAGCTACATCTGATAAAGCGTCTGTTGTCATTTTTTTACCTTTACAAATTACAATTTAACCAAATTTTACACGTAAGATAATACAAAAATATTAAAATGTCATTAAATTAATGAAATAATTCAGTAAATAATTAAAATGTGTGAAACATATTTTTCACTGTGAATAAAATTTGGCCATTTTGTATCTCATAATTACTATTATACCTTTCGGGATGATAAAATATCAGAAGCTGCTGAATTTGCGTTGTTTTTAAACAATGAAAAATTATCTAATGTATTTGAGGCGTAGGGAGGTGTAAAATGTTAAAGTTAACCAAAACCGGAATCGGATTATTAACCAAACAATACAGAAGTGTGT
>CADBMG010000096.1 GCA_902795745.1 uncultured Pseudomonadota bacterium | reverse complement strand
CATCGGGGATATATACATCATCAGCCTTTATACAAGCTGACAATGTTGTCGGCGTATATCCACACCGCGTAGACAGAGGTTTTGAAGTCCTCCGCACCATATCTCAGGTACTAAGCACAGAGTAACCCTGTACCTAACCTGCACTATAAAGCATATAATCTTAACAAATCAATAAAAAAGAGGCAGAAAAACAAAACTCGGAGCCAATAAAAAATACCTCCGTTCGGGAAGGTATTTATTATTGTAAATTCTCCTATTATTTACCTGTTTTCAAACTCATACCGCTCAAATCAATATCGCGCAAATATACTATATACGGATCACTTTGTATTGATTTAATATGCAATTTTTCGTTATCCGTATTATGTTCGGCAACATCCTGACTGTAACTGAAATTCCGATTATCCAACAATACAATCTTTTCCCCCTTTAAGCGTATATCTGATATTTCTACGTTACCGGGGTTGCTCCCTATATCAAGACGAAAACGGTTAATATATTTTATCGGCAATTCTATTTCTACCGTCTGTTTGCCGGCAGCAACATTTTTCTTGACCGACCGATTACCGTTAAAACTTTGTCCCCTTGCCTCTGTGTAAAACACTTGATATTCAATATCTTTTTCAGCATAACTGTTAAAAGTAACGGTAATATTTTCTTTTACCGAAAAATCAGTTAAACCCATAAGTTTATAACAAAGCTCTCCCTTACGATTTTTTCCGTTAACGGAATACACTGCATTAGTGGCATTATTGGTCCAAACCGCAACGGTATTATCTGCGCCATAGTTTTCGGTAATTGTAAAGTGATAGTCTTTTTGGGGATCCATCTTAATATTGTCGCTAAGCTCAAAAATCTCAAATTGGTTATCTTCTAATGCCTCGGTCGGACGATGCCATTGTTCAATTTGTTTTCCGTTCTCAAACAATGTAACTGTCAATAATCCCCGATTCATTCTCATATAGGTACCGAATCGAATTTGCAATCCGGATAGCAACATTTTACGTGCTGCAATTTTTTGTGAAAAAACAACATTATTGGGCAACGGCATTGCTTGATTTTGTACAATGCCATCAACTAATAACTCTGTCATAGGAAGATTATTGTAATACATAATACCCAAAAACAAAATAGCGAATACCGCTATACAACAAGCTATTTTTGCCGATATTTTTTTCATCTTTTAAATTCCCC
The DNA here is from genome assembly GCA_902795745.1 of uncultured Pseudomonadota bacterium. Classification (GTDB taxonomy): domain Bacteria; phylum Pseudomonadota; class Alphaproteobacteria; order RF32; family CAG-239; genus RUG410. The sequence goes on along the minus strand of CADBMG010000096.1, from coordinate 1,718 downwards.
TTACCTTAGTCAAATCAGATTTGATTAAATTATTTCCTTCCTGTGATAAACCGGAATCTTGCATATTTTGATTAATTTATTTCCCTCTCGGGTAATTTTTTTCTGATACAAAAAACGCCTTAAATTGACGAACATCCGATCTGTAATATAGGATTTGTAATGTATGCCGCGAATAGTTTTCCCCTGAGCGGTCACAGCCAAGCCAAACATACGCTCTATGACATGAGCCAATGTATCATCATGTTTACTGGCATCTGTCGGAGCAAAATCATCTATTCCATACACCAAAAACGGCCGCAATAACTCACTTCTTACAATAAATATCGTACCGGCAACAAAAGTTCTGTCTTCCGGCAGCGGAAGATTAATTTTTGCCATTTGCTCAGACAAAATATCTTCAATGTTGTAATAAGTCTGTTTTTCTTTGGTAATTGACCAACTGTTACCTATCATTCCTATTTGTGGATTTTGAGCAAATAAGGAAAAATTGCGTCTTACCGCCATACGTGAAAATAGTACGGAATCAAGTAGCATCTCGCGCCACACTCGCATACTGAAACGATGGTGATTAAAAATACAGTAACCGGACTTATTTGTGCGTTTTGTATGGATTTTCATCACATATTCATACTTATCCAAATCTATTTTGTGCAAAAAGTCGATAAACGGACCAACATCGTAACCTTGATTCGGGACAGTCCAAATTACGGCATCCGGCTTAAATGATAATATTTTCTTTCGTAATAAGGGCTTATCTTCAACTAGCGTAACATAAAGATCATATTCATAATCAAACAGGTTATTTAATTTATTCAACAATTCATCGGTTTGCTCGCTGTAATATATATGCAAATGAACCGCAAGCAGCCGCTTTTTTGTGCTTTTAGCGGTCCGCTTAATATTACCTTTTTTATTGTTGTTATAATTAACTATATTACCCATTATATACAACCCAAACTACTTATTCTCTTTATACATCGCACAATATTACAAAACAAGATGAAAAATGTATTAATCCTACGATTTATGGAAGTTATTTTGCCGTTAAAAATAAAAAATGAGCCGAGAAAAATCTCGACCCAATGAAAATAAAATATTTTCTTCTCGCCAAAATTAACGTTTGCTGAATTGGTAAGAACGGCGAGCTTTGGCTTTACCATATTTCTTACGTTCAACAACACGATCATCACGAACCAGTAATCCGGCTTGCTTCAACACCGGACGCAATGCCGGCTCATAATCATTCAAAGCCTTGGAAATACCATGACGAATGGCACCAGCCTGACCGGACAAACCACCACCTTTAACCGTGCATACTACATCAAATTCATTTTCACGATTGGTAATTACAAACGGTTGATTAATAACCATTTTCAAAACCGGACGTGCAAAATATTGATCAATAGAACGTGTATTTATGGTAATATTGCCATGTCCAGGCATAATCCAAACGCGCGCAACGGCATCTTTTCTTTTACCGGTAGCATACGAACGGCCTTGCTTATCTTTATTGGCTTTACGCGGTGCTGTTGTTTTAGCTTCCGGTTCAACCGCTACTGCAGATTTAATTTCCTGCAATGATTCAATTTTCTTCTTAGCTACCATTATAAAGCACTCCTTTTATTCTTCGGGTTTTGAGAAGCAATATCCAAAACAATCGGGTTCTGCGCCGTATGCGGGTGATTTTCACCGGCATAAACTTTCAACTTCGTCATCAT
>CADBMG010000095.1 GCA_902795745.1 uncultured Pseudomonadota bacterium | reverse complement strand
TTGGGGAGTAAAGCAGTAAGTTGCAATGTCTTGTAGTTCGAAAAGTATAACCTTCTGTTTCCACTCATCTTTATAATAGAGCTTCATCCATTCGCAAAGCTCGTGCGGATCATACTTTTCGGCAACAGTTAAGACATCTGCTATTTCAGCAAAATAACCAAGAGAAACCATAAAGGTAAGAATTTCCGGATATACACCGTAACCATCATCAATAAGACGATCAAATGATTGAGCGCCTTTCTCCAACAAATAATGCAATTCGACTGTTTTTTCCCATTCAGCAGATTGAATGTCATAAATTGTTTTTGCCATAACTGTAATTTTTAAATAATTGAAATAAATAATAAAAATGTGCCGGCAGTGTATTGTGATATTTTATTAATGTCAATAAATTTTTTGAGTAAAAATGTCAATTTGCACCGGTTTGAATATAGCAATATTTTTACTTGCAAATCGTATAATTTAGATATATAGAAAAAAATAAGATTAAAAATAGGTTAATAAATTTAAAGGCTTAGTACTGAAAAATAGTTGAAGAGGCAAATAATGGACTTGGAAAGTATATCTGACGGTGAAAAATTGACTGGCGATTTGAAAATTAAAAATAATGTATCAAAAGAAAAAAATCCTTTGACGGTTATTGTCCCGACTTATAATCGTTGCAGTTATTTAGAAAAAGCATTGCCTATGCTGAAGGCTCAAACATTGCAGAATATAAAGTTCATCATTGTCGATGACGGCTCATCTGACGGTAGTGCTGATTATGTCAAAAATCAGATAAAAGGAGATGCTCGGTTCAAATTTATAAAATTATGGCGTAATCATGGACCATATACTGCACGTAATAAAGCACTGAAATATGTTAAAAGTAAGTATGTCGGATTTTTTGATGTTGATGATGAAATACCGGTTGACTATTTTGAAAAGCTTTATTTGAAAGCAAAACAAAGTAAAGCTGACATTATTTACACCAATTACAATAAGCGTACTCACAGGTTAGGAAGTATTAAGCAAGAGGCTGATAAGTATCAAGAATTGCGTAACGGTGCAATTTGGGATAAACTGTATTTGACTTCTCTTTTAAAAGATAACGATATTGAGTTTATTGAAAATCGTTTTACTGCAGATAATTTGTTTAATATACGTGCTTTTCATGCGGCAAAGAAGATTGTATTAACAAATGAGCCTAATTACAGCTATCAATTGCAAGATGACAGCATAGGTAAAGATAAAAAACTTTTGAGCAAGCGCAAGAAAGATATTCTTGCAGTTGTTGAGGAAATAGTTAATTTTGTTAATGAAAATAAATTTGATCCGCAATCACGTCTTGCTATTCGGGGTTTTATAAAACGGAGTTATGATTGTTATTTAGACGATGTTGATTTTCGCTATAAATTGTTATGTTTATTACAGAGAATAGACGCTAAGATGAATTTACCGGAGGTTGTGAGAAAATTTACGACTAAAGAATATAATGCGGTTATGAAGTCAGAATTGTTTGATTCAAAATATTATCGTTTGCATAATCCGCGTCGTTGGTTTAATCATAGGGATTTGTTGAGACATTATCTTAATAACGGTTGGCTCAATGGTAAGAATCCGAGTGCAAAATTTGACGGAGATAAATATTTAGCACTAAATCCTGATGTGGCAAAGGCCGGATTTAATCCTTTGGTGCATTATGTTATGTATGGTATGAAAGAAGGAAGACCTATTTATCCGGTAGAAGGAGTATTTTCTAAAAAGCAACGCGTTGTTGATATTCTGTCGCGTATTAAAAAAGAATATAATTTAGTAGAGAAATCCGGATATTTTAGTTCATTTTATTACAGACTGCATAATCCGTCACTATGGTTTACTCGCCGCAATTTGTTAGAGCATTATTTGATTTTTGGTTGGCTTGAAGGAAAAAATCCGAGCGCGGCTTTCAATGGTAATAAATATCTGGTAGCTTATCCGAAAGTTGCAGAGGCTATGATGAATCCGTTGGTGCATTATGTGGAATATGGAATAAGCGAAGGTCGTGAATGCTTTGAAGTTAACAACACGATGAGAAGAATACGTTGTGCATTAGAGTATCCTATAAGAGTTAAAGAAGAATACGACAGATTAAATGCTGAAATTAAAGCACTTGAAAATATGTAAAGTACCGGTTTTGATGTTGCGCCGAAAAAGTATTTAGTATTTTTTGCGATTTTTGACTTAAATTTGCAAAAAAAATCTTGAAAATTAAATATTTTGGAGTATAAAGACAGCAGTTGTTAAAAGGGGTGCGCCTTTCGGCGACTATTTTTTGTAGTTACGCACAAGTCCGCTCGAAAATGGGTTGGCAATTTTTTGAAAATAAAATTTAATGACAAATAATGATTTTAATATGCCTGAAATGACTGAAAATTTTGCAGATTTGCTTAATGAACAGTTTGGTGAAAATGGCATTTTGGGTACGGTTGTCAAAGGTACAATTGTAAAAGTTTCTGATGATTATGTTACTGTTGATGTCGGCTTGAAATCGGAGGGTAATATTCCTGTTCGTGAATTCGGCACCAATCCGGAACTCAAAGTCGGAGATGAGGTTGAGGTCTTGGTAGACCGCTATGAAGATAAAGACGGTAATATCGTTCTTTCTCGTGAGAAGGCTCGCCGTGAAGAAGTTTGGGTTGATTTAGAGAAGTCAATGAATGCTGGCGAACGTGTTAACGGTATTATCTTTGGACGTGTTAAAGGTGGCTTTACCGTTGATTTGAACGGTGCTATTGCTTTCTTACCTGGTTCTCAGATTGATATTCGTCCGATTAGAGATATTACACCTTTGATGGGTATTTCACAGCCGTTCCAAATTTTGAAAATGGATAAGTTAAGAGGTAATATCGTCGTTTCTCGTCGTGTGGTATTGGAAGAAACCAGAGCAGAAGCTCGTGCAGAGTTGATTGACGGTATTAAAGAAGGTGCAACTTTAGACGGTGTGGTTAAAAATATTACTGATTACGGTGCGTTCATTGATTTGGGCGGCGTTGACGGTTTGTTGCACGTTACCGATATTTCTTGGAAACGTATTAATCATCCGGCAGAAATTTTGAGCGTAGGTCAAAACGTTAAAGTTCAAGTTATTCGCTTTAATGAAGACACCCAACGCATCAGCTTAGGTATGAAACAGTTAGAAAATGATCCATGGGAAGCTGTTGCCGACAAATATAAAGTTGGTGAAATTTACAAAGGTAAAGTTACCAACATTACCGATTATGGTGCATTTGTTGAATTAGAAGACGGCATTGAAGGTTTGGTTCACGTTTCTGAAATGAGTTGGACGCGTAAGAATGTTCATCCGGGTAAAATCGTTTCTACT
>CADBMG010000094.1 GCA_902795745.1 uncultured Pseudomonadota bacterium | reverse complement strand
TCATAAGTCCGATTACCGGATGCATAACTTCCTCGTCCTCCCATATTATGCCTCCTTTCTCGTATGTGCAAACGGCACATAAATGATGTTGCCTTGCATTTCTTCAAAAGGTTTACCATAGCATATTATGGCTTGCGGATTGAGTTTCTCCATCATTTTATCATAACCACGCAGAAAACCGAGTTTATTTCCTTTACAACCTATCATTCCAACCGAAACAATAGTATTTTGTTCTATGCCGTCAAAACAAAAGCCATAACTCTGCGAACTACTCCAACTGATTGTCGGAATAACCGTCAATCCATTGTTTTGCCAATATACACCGCACCAACGATTTTTAGCTACATTTGCTATTTGTAACCACATTGGCATTTCCGAATATAACGAAAAGTCAGGCGTTAGCAAAAAGCGATATTGTGCATATTTTTGCAATGTCCGTTCCGGATAGTTGTAAATTCCGCTAAATTTCGGGTCATCTACATAAAAATGTACACCATACTGACGATGTTGTTCATCTTCGTTAAGCCGTGTATGTGAACAGGCTAACAACTTGATATTACTCAAATCTATTTCTTGTCGTCTTATATGGGGGATTTCCCATAATCCCGACATTTCATAATTATTTCTCAAAAATTTTTTATCATTTCTTATATTATAACTGTTTGTCATTTAAATTTCTCCTAAAAAGGTGTTAATTCATAACATCATTTTTGCAGAGAAAATTTTGTAAGTTCAATTGAAGGTCGGTCAAAAAACAAGACTTTAAAGTCAGAAATAACGAAAATATTATTTTTGACTTTTTTATCTTTTTTTCTGACGATATTCATTTATAATCGGACTAATTTTGTTCATAATTGTGGTTCGACTTATTTGCGGAAACTTTTGTTGTGCAGCTGCGATTACAGCCTCTTGCTTCATATTCTTAAATTCATCAAAATTACCACAATACCATTTATATAAATCATCATAGTCCATTTTAGGTTTGCGCCCTCTTTTTTCGGCTACTACAATACTGTCATCATCAATTACAAAAACATCTCTAAAAGGTTTAACCGCTTTGGGAGTATCTTCCGAAGTTGGAAATTCTCGGAACAAATCTTCCATATTTAGTTGAACGTATGCATAGATTTGTTCGCCGTAACTCAATTGACAAGATTCCCAATCAATATTCATAAGCATCCAACTATCTGATGAAATATCGGCAGGTTTCCACCTTGACCACTTTTCATCAGTTCCCCAAAATTCATCACCTTCTTTGATGTTTTTATATTTTTCGGCAAATTGCGCATCTTCTTGACATTCGGCTTCAAAAAGTTCTTTTGTTGAATCGTTATACGTGTATGCTCGATTTAATGTCATACCCTTTGCTTTTATTCTTCCTTCACGTAAAGCCAAATAGAGTTTTGCTTGAAATGGGTCTAAATATTTTTCTAATGCATTTTCAAAAACCTTTAATTTCTTACTATATTCTTTTGCAGCCTTTCGTTCTTGTCTGATTTTTTCCGAACATTCTGTCTCACTTCCATATATTTTTTCATATAACTCTTCAAGTAAATATACTTCACGATTTGGGTTTTCATCGAAAGATGCTGGATTTTTAGGTAATCCATAACGTGCACAAATATCGTTATTAAAAAATGTAAAAGAATAATCAGCACGCAAGGGATCGTATATATCGCCGTCATCCAGTAATTCTTGAAGATTTTCTATATTTAGGTCGAAATTTGTTTCCGGGTATTTATGAAAAGCCACCCAATATAATGCATCTAATAAAAAGCAACCTGAAAGCTCCGGTACTGGTCTTAATATATATCGCATAATCCGTTAATCCTCGTGTCTGTATGTTTAATTAAATTTATACAACAATATAATTTATTTTCAATACCCTTATTCTTTACACGCCCGTCTTAACAATGCCCTTGCCGAATTTGGCTTCCAGCTCGTCCACCAAGTGCGAGAGTTTGTCGTCGTGCGGCTTGGTTTCCTCAAACAGCGACTGTTGCACTTCGCCGTAGGTCAAATGTGTCAGAGTTACGCCTGTTGATCGGTATATTAAATTCGGCCGATATAATTGTTTTAATAGTGTTGCGGCGGTCATGCGCACTTCTTGGTCGCCGTTAGTCGGGTTTGGCAGTTTTGCCTCGATGGCGAGATATTTAAAGTCCTTTGTGCGGAGCATAACTTCCACCCCTTGGCAAAATCCGTTCCACCGCCGCAACTTCTGACATGCCTCATGAATATGCCGATTTAATTCATGTTCCAAATACTCCAAACTTTGCGTGAAATCCTCAAAACTCCGCGTTACCTGTATGCTCTGCGGAGCGGTGGGCTCATTATTCACCAACGATGTCGCGATACCGGTCAGCTCGCTTTTGAGATTTAATCCGTTAATTCCGAAGGCTTTTCTGATCCAACCGTTTTCTTTTGCCACAAAGTCCTTAATCGTAAAAATCCCGCTGAACTTCATGTGCTCGCTGTTTTTACGCCCGATACCGCTAACGTCCTCAATCGGCATTTCGCCCACAATATCCAAGATTTTATCGGGCGGAATAACGAAAATACCGTTGTTACTCTTGGCCTTGTCGGAAGCAAGTTTAGCCAGCGTTTTAGAAGTTCCCAGTCCGATGGATACCGGAATGCCGACCTTATCCCACACGGTCTGCCGGATATTTTTGATAATGTCGGTATAAGTGCACTGATAGACCTTATTGAGGCTGGTCAAATCGATAAACGCCTCATCAACCGAGGTTACTTCCACATCCGGACTGAAAGTCTTAATCGTGTCCATCACTTCCTTGGAAATCTCGGTATAGCGGTGGTGGCGAGCCGGAATACAAATTGCAGTCGGAAAGTTCGGCTTAACCTGAAAATACGGCTGGCCCATTTTAATGCCCAGCGC
>CADBMG010000093.1 GCA_902795745.1 uncultured Pseudomonadota bacterium | reverse complement strand
CGCTCAGAATTACTATGTTATTGTAGTGTTTCATCTTTAACAATTGCCTCATAGAGTTGAGCACTGGATGTTTGCTTCATTTTCGATTTAAGCATGTTTTCGGTCAGCATCTCACGCTCGTTAAACGTTTCATCGATTTTGTCGGTTAACATTTTCGGTTTGGCCAAGTCTTCATCTTTAATGACTTTAGCAAATCCATGTTTTTCAAAAGCTTTGGCATTTAGGGATTGCTCGCCGCGACTGGCATTGGACGGTAAAGGAATCAATAACATCGGCTTATTAAGACTATGCAATTCAAAAATAGCATTTGAACCGGCTCGAGAAATTACAACTTCAGCTAAGGCCATTAAATCTTTAAACTCGGTGTCTACAAATTCAAACTGAACATAACCTTTTCTTCTGGTATTATCAGCTTGTCCCTTGCCACAAATATGGATAATTTGGTACTTTTTAAGCAGAGAATCGAGATTTTTACGTACAGCTTGATTGATGCTTTTGGCACCAAGAGAGCCACCGACAAACATTATTACCGGTTTATCGCTTGTAAATCCACACATTTTGCGGGCTTTTTCAGGATTTCCGTTATATAGGCGGTCAGATAATACCGGTCCGACGTAATTCACTTTATTTTTGAATTTATCGGCAACGTATTTCTCCGTATCTGGAAAAGTGGTAAAAAATGTACTGACAAACGGTAAAGACATTTTGTTTGCCAATCCGGGGGTTACGTCTGATTCATGCATAAATATTTTTTTGCGGCGATTAAGAAATCCTCCTAATACAACCGGAAAAGAAACAAATCCGCCTTTGGAAAAGATAATATCCGGCTTTTCTTTGGCGATAATGGCAAAAGCCTGAATAACACCGAGGGGAACACGTAGTGCATCTTTGATATTTTCCAAAGACAAATAGCGACGCAATTTGCCGGTTTCTATTTCATAGTAGCGAACACCGGAAATGCGGCAAACCAGTTCTTTTTCAATACCGGTTTTCGAGCCGATATAAACAACTTGCCAGTTATTTTGTAAAAAATACGGAATTAGACTCAAATTGAGTGTTACATGTCCTCCCGAACCACCGCCGGTAAAAATTATTTTTTTCATTTTACGAAACCTTTTCTGTTGAGTTGTCATTATTTTCCAAAAGCGGTTGCTCCGCTTGTTCGTATTCTAAGTTAATTACTTTACTGGTTTGCGCACCGTATTCTTTGAGCCTGTTGGCTATAGATACGGCATTGCCTTTACCGGTAGTCAGTTTTGATATGGCCGCGTCATAATTTTGCCGTGCCGTACTGATAGCTTTATCTACTTTTAACATATCCTCGGCAAAGTTTGATAATTTGTCGTACAATGTTCCTCCTAAACGCGCAATTTCTTGCACGTGTTTGTTGCGATTTTCCAATTGCCACAGATTTTCAACCGTGCGTAAAATCGGTAATAAAGAAGATGGAGTGGTTAAGGCAATATTCTTTTTGTATGCATAATCATATAGTGTCGGTTCTTTTTTTATGGCATCGACAAATGCACTTTCAATCGGTATAAAGATAACTACATAGTCCAATGATTCTTCTCTTAGTAATTTTTGGTATTCTTTTGCCGAAAGTTCATCTATGTGATTTTTTAAGCATTGAATATGTTTTTGCAATGCTAGGGCTTTTTGAGCTTCATCATCAGCATTGACGTAATTCACATAATCATTCATTGAAACTTTGGAATCAACAATAACACTACGATTGTTAGGCAATTTTACCACTACGTCCGGACGCATATTTTGCTGTTCGTCGTTTTTGAAATTTTCTTGAGTGTAATAATCGATGTTTTTTTGCAATCCGGCTACTTCCATTAGCCTACACAGTTCAATTTCTCCCCAATCTCCCTGCATTTTTTTGCTGCCACGCAATGCATTGGTTAAATTTTGGGCATCTTGGCTTAAAGTCTGATTAAGATTCAATAAATGCTTGAACTGTTCATCAAAGCTGGATTTGTTTTTTATATTCTCATTATTAGCTCTGTGTATTTCTTCCTTGAAAGATTGCAATTGTTCACGAAAAGGATTAAGCAAAGCATTGAGCACCGACGATTGATTAGCGTTTATTTGTTGCGATTGTTGGCGTAAAATTTCGCTTGAAATATCACGGAATTTTAATGCCATCTCATTTTTATTTTGCTCAATATAGGCAATTTTTTCATCCATAAAGCGATGCATGTTTTTCAATTCGGTATTAAGTCTGGTATTATCAGCGTTGAGACCGCTATTTATTTCATTAAGTTGTTGATTTTGTTGACTTATTTCATGTATTTGCTTATCTTTGGCGGTTATTAATACTGATTTGTTGGCATTTTTTACCAGTAAAATAACCACAAAAATCATGAATGTAAAAATTATCGTTAAAATACCGATGACATAATATAGAATTAGCGGTGTGTTTATAAGTTCGTTAAGCATATTTTATCCTCTATTATCCAAAAATTCATTTATTGCATTTTTCATAAGCAAAACTTTTTTATTATCATCAATTGTTTCGTCAACCAAATAAGTTTTCCATCCTCTTGTTACGGCAGGTTGCAAGTTTTCTGGAGAATCTTCAATAAACATAATATCATGCGGTGATAATCCGCTTTCTTTTTCCACTTTTTCATAAAGTCGCATATCCGGTTTAGCCAGACCCTGTTCAAACGAGAGCCAAACATAATCAAATGCCGCAATTGGCAGTTGTACAGACAAAGCCGGTATTGCTGGAATCTCTGTATTTGATAACAGACCGACAAGGCAATTTCCGTCATAGATAAGTTGTCGGATCATATCGGCAATCGGCTGATGAACGGGAGCATTCTTTATAGCTTCATCCATAGCCAACCGTAAATGACGTATTTGTTGGTATGTCGGGTTAATTCCCAATGTTTTAAGAATATGTGCAAAGTTGGTATTTATCTCACTAGTATCCTTAGTCAGCATATTAAAATGCCACAATTGCCACCAACTTTCCACATCTTTCAACGAAATGTTAACTCCAACACTGTTCAGTGCCTGTTGCCAAAGATGCTTCATTGCAGCGATGTTTTTCAAATCAAACACCACTCCGCCCCAATCGAAAATAACCAGTTTATCTGTCTTGGTTTTGTTCATAACATCCTCATTTGCAAACTGTGCATATTTTAACATAATCAGAGGTTTGTGCAATGACAATATAAATTTATTAACTTAAAAATTTATCCGTGCAAAAACGCAAAATAGTATAGATTTTTGCAAAAAAAAGTCTACATTAGCATTGATGGTATGAACACTTTGATAAAAAGGAAAAATAACAATGAATAATGTACAAAGTGAATTTTTTGATGATTTGATTGACGGTAAGATTTCCGTTACGGTTTTTTTGATTAACGGTGTTAAGTTGCAAGGCATTATTACAAATCAGGACGGAGACAGTCTTTTATTGCGTCGCGACGGCCATACTCAGCTTGTATATAAGCATGCTGTTTCAACCATTATGCCGAGTGTGGCGGTAACAATTGCTGAGGAATAGTGATTGAAATAGAGCAAAATAAGCAGATTAAGGCTTGTGTCGTAAGTCCGGTAACTGCTGATTCAGAGCAGACTCTTTCGGCTGAAAGCAAGTTGCAAGAAGCCGTTGGTTTGGCTCGTGCAATTAATTTGGCAGTAGTTAACAGCGAAACGGTTCGTATCAAAGAAATCAGACCTGCAACTTAT
>CADBMG010000092.1 GCA_902795745.1 uncultured Pseudomonadota bacterium | reverse complement strand
GGCGGGTATTATGAATGTTGACAGCGAAACGTTAGGTCAGGAAATACAACAAAACTTTGCGTATATTTTTCCGAACGACAACGTAGAAGTTGCAGATGTAACACTTAAAGTTATGGAAATTGCCAACGTTTAAGACCAACTAGGAAGATATCCCAAAGCTGTTTGAGCGGCTTTGGGATATAATTTTTTATAAAATATGCTGTGATGAAAAAATATATAATCTTATTTTTTGCATTAATAATCAATGTATTAGCAAATAAAGCTAATGCACAAGATTTATTTTTATCATGGCTAAGTTTGTTGCACTATCAGGAAAGCGGTGGCAAATATAATGGCTTAATCGCTAATGATGATTTTTATGTCAGTCCGATAGGAAAAAACAATCCTAAATCCGAAATGGATGCGGAAATAAAAGCCTTTTTACAAACGGATAATAAAGAGAAGTGTCGTTTTCCGGCGCGTTTTATGTTGTTGAAAAAGCATGGTATGGTTGTCGGAAACTTAGATAATTGTTCGGAATATCAAAATTTTATAAATGATGTAAAACCCAAAGGAATAACACTTTTATTTACCGATGCATATATGAGTAATCCGGCATCTTTGTTTGGACATACATTGATAAGGATAGATACGGAGCGTAAAGGTACACAGATGTTGGCTCATGGCAGTAATTTCGGAGCGGATTCCGGTGCCGAAACCGGAGTTATTTTTGCTCTTAAAGGTTTACTTGGCGGCTATGATGGTGTATTTACGGTCAGCCCATATTGGAAAGTTATAAATCAATATAATAATATCGAAAACAGAGATATTTGGGAATATCATCTTAATTTAAAAGATGAAGAAAAGGAACTATTTATCAGCCACCTTTACGAGCTGCAAAGTGCTCGAATTCCGTATTTCTTCTTAAATAAAAATTGCTCATATATGTTGTTGGAAGCATTAGATGCCGTAAGGCCGGATTTGCAGTTGGCTAAAGATTTTCGATGGTATGCCATTCCCTCAGATACTTTGAAAGCAGTGCGTAAAAATAAGGATTTGATTGACCAAACAAATTATCGTCCGGCACGTTATACGCAAATCAAAAAGCAATTGGCAATGATGAATGAAAAACAGTACAAGGCATTTATCAGCGGAATTGAGGAAAGTAAATATGATTGGAAATTCCTTTCTGATGCAGAAAAGCCGCTGGTTTTGGAAACATTATATCAATATTATCAATATCAATATACTGCCGGAAATATGAAATTGGCGGAATATCGCCGTAACAGTTTTGCGGTTTTGAAACCACGCAGTAAAATGCCGATTGAACAAAAAACGGAATGGAAAGGTAATGATCCCAGTTTCTCTCATGATTCTTTCCAATTGACGTTTGCCGGAGGAGTGAGCAGACATCGCAGTTTTGAAGAACTTACTTTGCGACCGGCATATACATCTCTGACCGATGACCATTTTGGTTTAATTAAAGGTGCGGCGGTTAAAGTTTTGGAGAATAAGTGGCGTTATTACAATCAACGTCATCGTTTGGTCTTGCAACAGTTTACCGTTTTGAACCTGTTATCATTGGTTCCTGCTGATGAGATATTTCAGCCTTTATCGTATCAAGTTGAGTTCTCGTTAAAGCGGATATATAATCCTAAAACGCTGGATGAGGGATATGCCGCCGATTTTAATACCGGCATAGGAAGAACGTATGCTTTGTGCAATGCGATATGGCTATACGGAATGATTAATGTACTTGGAGAATACGGAGGATTTATTCCCTCTGCTCAATATGCCGCCTTGCAGCCGGAACTGGGTGTTTTTGCTGATTACGAAAATTTGCGTCTTCATTCCAAAGTACAGAAGAATTTTGCCACGCGAAAGTTTGGAGAAAGATTGATTTATCAAACTGAAATTGCTTATGGATTTGGTAAAAACTGGGCTATTGCGGGAGAATACAAGGCAGAACATAATACCAAAGGACATAACAGTGAAGAATATGCGTTATCTTTACGGTGGAATTTTTAGTTATTTTGTAAAAGTTGTATAGTATCCGAATTATATTGAATTTACCGATAAAAAGCATATTATAAGTACAGATGATTTAATCAAAAAAGGAGTGAACTATGGAATTTTACAAATGTCAACATTGCACTAATATTGTGATGTTTATACAACAATCAGGTGTTGTGCCGGAATGTTGTAATGCTAAAATGCAGAAAATTGTTGAGAATACAACAGATGCAGCGGTAGAAAAACATGTGCCTGACGTGAGCGGCAAAACGGGCAGGGTGCATATTCAGGTTGGAAATGTGGCTCATCCGATGCTAAGAGAGCATTACATTGAATGGATAGCAATTGAAACCTTAAAAGGTGTTGTACAAATCAAAAAGCTGCAACCGAATGAGACGCCTGAGGCTGTATTTTATGTTGCTGATGATGACAGTGTGATAAAAGCCTATGCTTATTGTAATTTGCATGGCTTGTGGTCAAAAACTTTGTAGTTGAAAGAATATCGCAATACAACAAAAAACGGAGGTTTGAGGGAGTAAATATTATATAAAAAATATCTACTCAGCCCGAACCTCCGTAAAAGTTTCAAGATTCCTTCGTTTCTGGTGTTTCCGAATCTTGTACATCTTTCTTTCCGTTTAAGAGAAAACTCCCGATACCGATTACGGCGATAACAGCCAATGAAACAGCAGCCAGTGTATCGCCTAATGAATTCCAATACTCCATATATAAATAATTAATTTAACTATGGACAATATACAGATATTTTGTCACAAAGTAAAGAAAAAAATCAGTTTAATTAAAAAATATTTTGTCTTATCGGTATGTATAGCTTATTTAAGGTATTGATGCGTTGCAATAAAGTTTGTAATGTATGCCGAATATTGCGCTTTAAAATCATCATCAATACAGTGCTCAGCAAAGATTTGCAGCATTTTCTCCGTAACGCCTAAAACATGGCAAAAATCTATGGCACTTTGATAATTAATGTCCGTATACCACGATAGAAGACTGACAATTCTATCAGCAACCGAAGCATCTGCCAGGCGCGGAACGGTTATATCCTTAAATGCATTTTGTTTGATAATATCGGATATACGTCCGTCAACTTGCGGTTCATAAGTGTTTTTTCCCAGAAATAGCGGCCATTGAGCAGATTCGCTCGCGAACATATGCAAATTGGCAATTTTATCGGCATCGCGTATGATGAAGCATATTTGTTTGACTTCTTCTTGCAATATTTTATCTGCAATATTTTGATAATCGGCATCTTCATATAAACTTTCAATCAAATGTCCGTGGTGTCGAATCGGTAACCAAATGCGAATATCATTAAACAGAGGAATTGTGCGTAAAAACTCACCGCCTTGAACTCCATGGTCAAAGTTTTTAGAGCCTTGAAAAAGTAAAGTAATTTCGCGGAAACGACAGATATCGTGCAAAAATACGGCGGTTTTAACTAATTCTATAAAATCAGCAGATTTATTACTTAACCACTCAATTCGCTTTATC
Source organism: uncultured Pseudomonadota bacterium (assembly GCA_902795745.1). Lineage (GTDB taxonomy): Bacteria > Pseudomonadota > Alphaproteobacteria > RF32 > CAG-239 > RUG410. The sequence continues at coordinate 1,523 of CADBMG010000092.1, read as the reverse complement.
AAATAGTTACCGGCTCCCATAACTTGCATTGAATGGCGATGCTTTTCTTCGGCATAAGCCTTTAAATCTTTATTGTTATGCACGGATGAAAGGCATTTTTTATATTCTATCTCCAATAAGTCATAAGCTTCTTTCAGCATCGGTTTTCTCCTTTAGCAGTGTTATTAGCATATATTTTTCATATTATATATTTTTTTACCGTTTTATTCACAACCGATAAAAAATGCTTGCATTTAGAACAAAAATAGAACAATATACAATTTATGCGGATAAAAATATTCTTTATTTGAGTTTTGCAAAAAAACAAACCATTATAACGACAGGATAACATTTTTTAAGGATTAAAAATATGGAGAAAGATAAAGCGTTAGAAGCAGCCTTGGGGCAAATTGAACGTGCGTTCGGCAAAGGTTCGATTATGCGCTTGGGACAAAATACGAATATTGATATAGAAGCAATATCAACCGGTTCACTGGGGATAGATATTGCCCTTGGAATAGGAGGTATGCCGAAAGGTCGTATTATTGAAATTTATGGTCCGGAAAGTTCCGGTAAAACGACTTTAGCTTTAAGTGTAGTGGCGCAGGCTCAGAAAAAAGGCGGAACTTGTGCATTTATTGATGCCGAGCATGCCCTTGATCCTTCATATGCCAAAAAAATCGGCGTCGATGTTGAAAATTTGCTGGTTTCACAACCTGATTCCGGCGAACAGGCATTAGAAATTGCCGATACGTTGGTGCGTAGCGGAGCTATTGATGTTATGGTGGTCGATTCTGTGGCTGCTTTGGTGCCAAAGGCTGAGCTGGAAGGCGAAATGGGCGATTCGCATATGGGATTACAAGCGCGTTTGATGAGTCAGGCATTACGTAAGTTGACGGCAACGGTGGCGCGCTCTAATACGCTGATTATTTTCATTAACCAAATCCGTATGAAAATCGGGGTTATGTTTGGCAATCCGGAAACAACGACCGGTGGTAATGCCTTGAAGTTCTATGCTTCTGTACGTATAGATATTCGTCGCATCGGAGCAATCAAAGACAAAGATGATGTTATCGGTTCGCAGACACGAGTTAAGATTGTTAAAAATAAAGTAGCTCCGCCGTTTAAGACTGTTGACTTCGATATTATGTATGGCGAAGGTATTTCTAAGACCGGCGAATTGATTGATTTGGGTGTAAAATCCGGAATTGTTGAAAAAGCCGGTGCATGGTTTTCATATAATGGCGAAAAAATCGGGCAGGGCAGAGAAAATGCTAAAAAGTATCTCAAAGATAATCCGGAAGTTGCCGACGAAATCGAGGCCAAAATTCGCGCAGATGCCGGTCATTTGACAACCGAAATGATTGGAGATGAAGAGCCGGAAGGTATGGAAGATTAACTCCGACATATTTTGATATTTTACAAACAAAGTCCCCATAAAAGGGGACTTTACTTATAATGGCGGATAGAGAGGGATTCGAACCCTCGGTGCCCTTTGGAGGCACACACGATTTCCAATCGTGCGCCTTCGACCACTCGGCCAT
>CADBMG010000091.1 GCA_902795745.1 uncultured Pseudomonadota bacterium | reverse complement strand
TTATCGGGTAAGGAGGCAACACAATTCTTGCTTCAAGCCGCAGCTGCCGAACAGAAAGATTTGCCGGCAGTGCAATTCTGTACTGACTATCAAGGATTTGGGGTGCAAAAAGGTGAGGCTTTTTTACCCAGTAAGGCTGAGTTGTGTCAGATTCTTGGACCATCTAACAAGGTGTTTTATTCTTGGCAACAGGTAGTTAACATCAACGTTGATTGGTTAGCCTTGTTCAGTTCATCTGTCAACGAAGACTACTGCGTATGGGTAGAAAAGTTTTCTGAGAGAGATGTTTCGACTTGGAACTATCAGTGCCGAACCAAGGGAGTTATTCCAATGATTGAAATCAAACTCTGATTTCCCGATTTTTTAAAAACAGTCCCGCTCTTAATGAGACGGACTGTTTTTTTGTATCAAGAAAAATAATTTCTTTTTTGACTCTTTAAAAAACAATATCGGGGCATATCTTTTTCGTTGTTGATTGAAAGGAATATAAAATGCGTCGAATTTGCTTATTTGCCGGATATGATAAGGGTAACAAAATTCAAAATTATGTAATTTATTTAATTAAAGAATTGTCCAAATTATGTGATGTTTATTACATGGGTAACGGTTATTTTCCTCCCGATGAACTTTTTAAAATCGCTCCCTATACGCAGATGTTTTATACCAAGCGACACGATTTGCGAGATTTTGGTTCTTGGCGTTATTTAATTGAGCAATTAGGCTGGGATAAAATCGCGCAATATGATGAATTGGTTCTGTGTAACGACAGTATTTATGGACCTCTCCGCGATTTGAACAGCATTTTTACCGATATGGAACGACGTGGTTACGATTTTTGGAGTATTACTTCCGATTATCAATATAATTTTCATTTGAACAGTTATTTTATGGTGTTTAACAACAATGTTATTAAAAACGAACGATTCCGTAATTTTTGGAAAACAATATCATTTTATTACGATGTAAAAAATTGCGAATTTGAATTAACACCGCTTCTGACTTCGGAAGGCTTCATCGGCAACAGCTATATTCGTAATTATCATCAAAAAAATATCTTAAAAGCTCCGGCAGAAATGTTGGATAATTTTGATGTTCCTTTTGTTAAGGTCAAGAGTTTTCTACCTGAAAATCCTTATACCGCCGGCAGTGGCATCAGCTTGCGCTATAAGATTCGCACGCAGACGGATTATGATACCGATTTGATTAATGACAATATCGCCGTCAATAACTATCCGCAAACAATAGGACAAAAACTTGCTTCATTTACCGGTTTATAGACTTTACTTTAAAAATGAGGATGGTAAGTCGAATATTGTGTAAGGAGTTTGTTTGCAAATTTAACTTGCAATTTATTTTGATTACCGTAATATAACTCTTGTCGGCAGGTGTTCTGCCGACGGAGTGTCGAAACTCCTCATGTATAAACTCCTCGTTAGGGGGAGCCGACTGAATATATTGAATAAGTCGGACTGAGTACATGCAGTTTCGAACTCCCCGCTTCGTTTTCGGAGCGGTTTTTGTTAATAAATGCAAATTAAGGAGTTTAAAACATGGCAAAGTTAAGCTATTTTATTGAAAAAAGAACAATGGAAGAAATCGGACGATGTGCCAATTTCGGCAAAATTCGTAAATTAATCGAATTTTACGGCAAAAAAATGACTATTAAGTTTGAATGAATTATAAAAATTACAGTGTCCACGCGTTTATAATATGCTTAATGGTAAAAGGAAGACGTACAAAAACTGCATCAAAGCGTACATCGCATCCTTTGTATTCGGGATGAAAACGCATATAATTATAAGCCATATAGTTAATGCGCTCGCGTTGATGCGGAGTAATACTGTATAAAGCCCGTTCCATTCTTCTTCGCTGTTTTACCTCTACAAAAATCACAGTGCGGTTATTATAAGCCACAATGTCGATTTCACCGGCATAAACGCCGCGATGATTGATGTAATTGTGCGCTAAAATGGTATAGCCATGCGCGCGCAAATACATACGCGCCAAAAATTCGGCCCATTTACCGCGGTGATGATTCGTTTTTAAGTTCCAAGGCAAAAGCATAGGTTTCATTCTTATTTAAGTTATATTGTTCACATATTTCCTTAACAGCGGTTTTAAGCGAAGTCTCGCCTAAACGCTTTTGGAGCTGAAATCTTACGTCGTCAAGAGTATATTGATGAATTTCCCGCGGCGGAGCAATCATAAGTACAAACTCTCCTTTAGGTTCATTTTGGGTAAAATATTCAATAACCTCGGCAATTGAACCATACACTGTTTCTTCATACATTTTAGTCAGCTCGCGAGCAATGGCAATTTTGCGCTTAGTAAAAAAATTTTTTGCCTGTTGCAGAGTTTTTAAAAGTCGCGGTGCCGTTTCATAAAAAACAAGCGTTGTATCAATTGGCGATAATTCGGAGAATAAGTCTTGACGCGCTTTATCTTTATTAGGTATAAAACCGGCAAACATAAAACGATTCGTCGGTAAACCGGAAAGCTGCAAAGCCGTAATCAAGGCACAAGCACCCGGAATAGCCGTAACATAGATATTTTGCTCACGGCAACGGTTTATCAATTTATATCCGGGATCCGAAATCAGCGGAGAACCGGCATCACTGAGTAATGCAATTGCCTGTCCTGAATTAATTATATCAATTAATTTTTGCGTTGTTGCATCCTCATTATGATCTTCATAAGTGATAAACCGCTTGCTGAGCGATATACCCAAAAGAGCGAATAGTTTTTTAGTTATCCGAGTGTCTTCACAAGCCACAACTTCCACCTCACGCATAATGCTTAGCGCACGCTCGGAAATATCTTGCAAATTACCAATCGGAGTGGCGATGATGTATAAACCGTTTCTTAACATTTCCTTAAACTTTAACTTTACAAAAGATGAATTTCGATATAAACATACTATATCTTTAATATTTTCAAGGAAAATTGCAAGTGCTAAAAAGAATAAATATGATTTTGTTGAGTATTATAATCGGCGGATGTAGTTTTTTACCTAAGTCGAACTCGCAGACTTATTGGGGACAACGTTTTTCTTCGACTTCACCACTACCGATGTCATCTGTCGGGTCAACAGATTATTCACACGTTGACCTCGGACAAGAAGGAAGTTTTCGCGTAGCTATGCTATTACCGCTTAGCGGAGCGGACTCGGACATCGGTCAGGGAATGAAAAATGCGGCCATGATGGCAGTCGGTGATATTAACAACAATAATTTGGTAGTGCAATTTTACGATACTAAAGGAACAGGGAGCGGGGCTCGCGTAGCTTTAGAAAATGCAGTTAATGCCAAGAGTGATTTGATTTTGGGACCGTTAAAGGCTGATGAGGTTATAGCTATCAGTTCCGAGTCGCGTTCACGCGGTATACCGGTTGTATCATTTTCCACTTCGCCTAGTGTTTTGCAAGACGGGATTTATTCTATAGGACTGCTTAATGATGAGCAGATAAGCCGTATTGTGCGCTACGCAGCAGATCAAGGACGTCGCCGTTTGGCGGTTGTTTTGCCTGACAATCAAAGCGGAATAAATATGTTCAAATCGGTGTTGAAGGCCGGGCAAAAATATGGGGTGGAAGTAACAAAAGTCGGTTTTTATCAGCCAAACTCAATGGATTTTGGCGGTTTAGTAACTTCAATGATTGGCGGAAGAAAAGGTGGAGATGTCGGATTTGATGCTTTATTGGTACCGGATTCCGGTAATCGCCTGAAAGCCATTACCAGTATGTTCAGCTATTACGATGTGGCAGCTCCGGATGTGTTGTTTATGGGAACTTCTGTAGGGGCTAATACCGGTTTGAGTAAGGAAACAGAGCTTTACGGAGCAGTTTATCCGGTTATGTCGCTCGGTCATACGGAAAATTTCAATCAGCAATACAGTGATTTATTTGGTAGTCGTCCCAATGCTTTAAGTATATACGCCTACGATGCGGTGGCAATGGCATCTAGTTTATCGCGCGTTAATAAAAGTGAGCTGTATGATGAGTTAACAAGGAGCGAAGGTTTTAACGGTATGAGCGGAAAATTTCGCCTTTTGCCGAACGGACAGAACGAACATGGTTTGGATGTGGTTAAAGTTACCGCCGGCGGTCCGCGCTTGATTGAAGCAGCAATGCAGCAATTTTATTCTACCGATTCTTATGCAAACGATTGGACAAGTTCCGGTTATATAACTATGCCGCAAATATACGGAAAAAGTGTCGATTCTTTGCACCAATATTTGAATGTCGTGCAATAAGTACATTTTTTGCTTGCAAAAACAAAGAAGATGCTTTTTTATAGAACAAGTTTATGAAGGGCTTAGGATTATGACGTCGTTAACTCGGTCAGGTTCGGAAGGAAGCAGCCGTCGCGATATGATTAAGGTCTAAGTCCCTTCACCTCAAATAACATAAATAAAAGAGAACAATGGCAGAAGAAAATAACAATCAATATGTAGCCTTGGCGCGCAAATATCGTCCGCAGAGATTTGAAGATTTGTTGGGACAGGATGCTTTGGTGCAAACGTTGACTAATGCGATTCAAACTAATCGCTTACATCATGCCTATATATTGACCGGTATTCGCGGTGTTGGCAAAACTACTACGGCACGTCTTATTGCTCGCGCTATTAATTGTATCGGTCCTGATGGTAATGGGGGTCCGACTATTCACCCATGCGGAGAATGCGAAAATTGTAAGGCAATTGCTGCCGACAGACATATTGATGTTATAGAGCTTGATGCTGCATCTAAAACAGGCGTTGATGATATGCGTGAGATATTGGACGGTGTACGTTATAAACCGGTCAATGCACGCTATAAAGTTTATATTATTGATGAAGTTCATATGCTTTCCAAAAGCGCATTCAACGCTTTATTGAAGACTCTGGAAGAGCCTCCGGCACACGTTAAGTTTATTTTTGCCACTACCGAAATTCGCAAAGTTCCGGTTACCATATTGTCACGTTGCCAACGTTTTGATTTGGAACGATTGAGTATCGAAACTTTAATGACGCTGTTTACAAAAGTATTGGCATCTGAAAAAATTGAAGCAGAAAACGAGGCATTGCGTTTGGTAGCTCGGGCGGCAGACGGTTCGGCTCGTGACGGCTTATCTATGTTAGATCAGGCTATTGTGTTGGGTAACGGTAAAATAACCACCGAAACCGCCAAAAATATGCTTGGTTTGGCCGATCGTCAACAGACATTTGCTCTTTATTCTAAGTTGTTGGAAGGAGATGTTGCGGCAACATTACAACTTTTACAACAACAATATACTAATGGAGCTACTCCGCTGATAATATTGCAAGATATGATTGATATTACGCATTTGTTGGCAAAAGTCGTAATTATGCCGGACTTTATCAATGATCCGTCTATCAGCGAAAATGACAGAGAAATGTGCAAAAAGTTAAGCGTCGTGCCGATTAATATTTTATCGAAAATATGGCAAATGCTGATTAAAGGATTGAGTGAAATACAATATGCTGCGGTACAAATAGATGCGCTCGAAATGATACTGATGCGCATTGCTTACTCAGCCGGTCTTCCAACTCCTGCAGATTTGCTGAAGGAATTAAAAAAAAAATCAGCTCTGAATAAAAAGTCTGTATCTACGGTACAAGAAACTAGCAACGGAGTTCAGGTAGTCTCTGAAATTGCTGAAAGTAATGATGTTGTGATACTTGATTCGATAACAGATATGCTTAAATTAATGGCAGCCAAAAAACAGCCTTTACTTATGTTTGATGTTAAACACAAGTTGACTTTTAAAGAGTTTTCTCACGGCAGAATGCATATTGCCGTTGATGTTGATACGGATAAAGATCTAGTGGCACGCTTACGGCAGTTTTTAGAAACGGAAACCGCTCGTCGTTGGGCTATTGAAATAGATTATGAACCATTAGGAGAAACACTTGCCGATATTGAGAGTCGACAAATCAGCGGAGATAAGAAAAATATCTCTGAATATCCTCTTGTTCGTGCTATACTTAGTGAGTTTAACGGTGCTAAAATCGAAACAGTGATTCGCAAGGCAGTTGAAGAAGCTGACGAAGAAAACGAAACGGATTTTTCAATGCCGGAGACAGTTTATGAAAATTATAATGAAGATGAGGATTAAATAAATCTTGAATATTCAAGGAATTATGAAACAAGCTCAGCAGATGCAACGCAAAATGCAAGAAACTCAGGCTAAGCTCGGTACCCAAGAATGTGAAGGTACAAGCGGTGGTAATGCAGTGAAGATTGTTTTAAACGGAAAATCGGAAATGAAAAGCATCAGCATTGATAAGTCGGTCTTGGATGATGCGGAAATGCTTGAAGATTTGATTATGGCTGCATATAACGATGCTCACCAAAAAGTTGATGCCATGATGGAAGAGGGTATGAAAGAAGCTACCGGAGGCATTGGTTTAGGTGGCTTAAAATTGCCGTTTTAGGTGGAAAAATTGCAAAGTCAGGAAATTGATAAGCTGATTAAAATTATCGCCAAGCTACCGGCTTTGGGAGCACGTTCGGCGCGGCGCATAGTTTTGCATCTGCTTAAAAAACGTGATGTCGCTTTGTTGCCGTTGATATCGGCGTTGCAAGAAGTTGCAGATAACATAAAAAAGTGCCCGATTTGCGGCAATTTTGATACGCAGGATATATGTTCAATTTGCTCCGACACTTCACGTGATGCCGAAGTATTGTGTGTGGTGCAGGACGTTGCCGATTTATGGGCAATGGAACGTGTCGGATTATATAAAGGGCAATATCATGTATTGGGCGGAATTCTTTCCGCTTTGGACGGTGTAACTCCGGAAGATTTGAATATAGAAGCTTTGTTTAAGCGTTTAAGCGGAGGTATAATTAAAGAAGTGATTCTCGCTCTGCCGGCAACAATTGACGGGCAAATTACGGCGCACTATTTACTTTCGCGCCTTAAGGAACTTCCTATTAAGATAACATCATTGGCGCAGGGTATTCCGATGGGAGCAGAGTTGGATTATATGGATGACGGAACCATTCAGTTAGCTCTTTCTGCTCGTAAAGAGTTATGATTTAACATAATGTATTTTTGCATGGGATTGTTGGGCGGAAAGTTATTATATAAATGACTTAGTTTTGTTTACCGTTACAATAGTGCATGATGTCTGTTGGATGAACAATAGAATAAAAAAATCCCCCGATGGGAGATTTTTTTATTCTTATCCTAATAGCAAACTATTTGAACAAACTGCCGATGCCATCGGTAACGCTCTTTACTCCACCACTTACACCATCGATTGCTGCTCCGGCAGCCTTACCGGCACCGTCAATAGCCGCACCGGTTACGTTTCCTGCTTGTTCCAAAGCCGCATCTGTCAAACCGTTGACACCGTTAAGTAATCCGCTCAAATCGGTCTTGGCAACCACATTGGTTGTTGTTCTCAAAATTTCTTGGAAAATACGAGCCAAACCGTCTTCAATGGTGATACCTTGTTTTTCGGTTCCCAAATTGCTGATGGTGATTGTCGGTAAGTTTAGGCTCAATGATTGCGAAGCACCCATTAAATTAGCCGCAACAGTCGCCTTACCGTCCGCGATTACTACTTTTTTTATTGCCACATTGTAAGTTATTTCATCTGCATCCGAAGTTTTTTGAGTTTCCTGCTTGGTGGAAGAAGCGGTATTTGTCTTGATATTTTCCATAACTTCCGATGCATTTGTTTTATTGAGATTCATCAACTCATAAGCAACTTCCGGTGCATTTACGCGGATTTCGTTAATAACCACCGTTTTGGTTTTAGCTCCTGTTTTCTGAGCCAATTCTTTGGCCAGTTTAGTTACGGAATTAACATCGACCGCCACTGCAACATTGCCGAGTTTGATGATATTGTCTTGACTGTATCCTCGAGGATTTGCAACGGTAATATTGCTGATAGCCCCTTTACCGTCTGTCAGCGAGAGATTAATATTACCGATATTTACATCGGTTCCTACGACTTGTGTGCCGTAAATATGTACCAACTCACGTACTTTTCCTTGCCAGTTGAAGTAGTTATACAAATAATATCCGGCACCGATGATAATTATAATAAGTAGCAATATCAACCACATCAACCATTTAAAAGTTCTTTTCAGCCAATGCGATTTTTTCTTTTTATCAGACATTTTTACCTCCTAAAATTAATTAAAACATTGCTATTGTTATACGATTTTTTGTAAGTAATGTAAACGATAAAAGGGTAGATATGCAACTTTTCGTGTACAAAGAAAAATTATCGTTGATTAGTGTTATAAAAGGTCTAATATTCGAGTTATGATTGACATGTTAGCGCAAAAAAATGAATGGACGGTCAGCGAAATTTCCTTTGCAATCAGGCAACTTGTGGAAACTTCGTTTTCTAGTGTACGCGTTAAAGGTGAAATATTCGGAGCTAAGCGTGCCGATTCCGGTCACTGGTATTTGTCACTTAAAGACGAAAACTCATTATTATCGGCCGTTTGTTGGCGCGGTGTGGCAAGTGCTTTGAATGTTAAAATCGAGGACGGTCTAGAGGTAATTGCCACCGGTCGCATCACTACCTTTAATGGTCGTTCATCATATCAGCTAATAATTGAAAAGTTGGAAATTGCCGGTCAGGGTGCGCTTTTAAAGCTTTTGGAAGAGCGCAAACAAAAATTTTTATCCGAAGGTTTGTTTGATTCTGCCCACAAAAAGCCTATTCCTTACTTGCCGCAAACTATTGGCGTTATTACCAGTCCGACCGGCGCGGTAATTCGTGATATTATCCATCGTATTCGCGATCGTTTTCCTTGCCGGATTATTGTTTGGCCGACTTTGGTTCAAGGAGAGGGTGCCGCAGATAAAATTGCAACGGCTATTAAAGGTTTTAATTCGCTTGCAACCGATTCGCCATATCGTCCTGATGTGTTGATTGTGGCTCGAGGCGGTGGAAGTTTGGAAGATTTGTGGCCGTTTAACGAAGAAGTTGTAGTGCGTGCGGTTTATGATTCAGTTATTCCGTTGATTTCGGCAGTAGGTCATGAAACCGATACTATGTTGATAGATTATGTAGCCGATGTACGTGCACCTACTCCGACCGGAGCAGCAGAATTTGCCGTACCGGTTAAAACTGAGCTGTATAATGGGTTATTGACGACCGATATGCGTCTTAAAAATGCTGTTTTTCATTATTTTAACGAACAAATGCAATATCTTAATGCCTTGGCTCGCGGTATACCGCCGTTAGAGCAGATGCTGTTGGAAAATCAGCAAAAAGTCGATGAACGCAGTGAGCGATTAAAGTTGGCATTTATAAATTTATTAAAAGATAAGGTACATTTATTACAGCAGTCTAACTTGCGCCCGTTTTACGTGGACAATTTGTTACAAGGCAAAAAAGAAGCGCTGAAAAATTTAGCTTTGCGTTTAGAATCCGTTTCTATCGATTCTGTGCTTAAACGCGGATTCGCATGGGTTTCAGACAGCCAATTCCGAACTATATATACTACAAATAAGGCTAAAAGCAGTGAAAAGTTGCATATTCGTTTTGCAGACGGTATTGTCAAAGCGAGAGTAACGGAAAGAGATTGTGCCATTCAGGGGGATTTATTTGATAATTTTTAATAACTAAGGGTGGTAAGAAAAAATAGAAAGGAAAATTTAATAATGACAGAATTACAAATCATCTATTTAGCTTTAATACAGGGAATTACCGAATTTTTGCCTGTAAGCTCTTCCGGTCATCTGATTCTGTTTTCAAAACTTACTTCTTTTTCTGATCAAGGCGTGTTAATGGATGTGGCATTGCACATCGGCTCAATTGCTGCGGTGATTATTTACTTTTTTCCTACTTTGTGGCGAATGTTGGTTGATTTGTGGCGAGTGCGTTTTCTGCCCAAAATGCATTATGATGGAGTAAAATTGTTTTATTTGTTGTGCATTGCTACTATTCCGGCACTTTTGTTTGGAAGTTTGCTTAAATATTATGGGATGGAATGGTTGCGTAACTATAAGCTCATCGGTTGGAATGTATTGCTGTATGGCATTCTTCTTGGTTTGGTAGACCATTGGTCATTAACTGCCCGTAAAATTAATAACTTGGAAAAAAGAGATGCTTTGTACATCGGTTTAGCCCAGTGCTTGGCTCTTTTACCCGGAACCAGTCGTTCCGGTGTTACCATTACGATGGCGAGATTTTTAGGAATGGAACGTCGCGAAGCTGCGAAATTTTCTATGCTGTTAGCCATCCCGACTATTCTGGCGGCAGGTGTTCTTGCTGCCTATGAATTATGGCAAGGCGGCAACTTAGGACAAATTAGTGATGCTCTGTACGGCATTGGTTATTCATTTCTGTTTTCCGTTGCCGCTATTTTTATCATGATGCAATGGCTCAAAAAATGGAGTTTTTGGCCATTTGTGATATATCGCATTTTACTGGGTACAGTTTTACTTTTGGATGCATATGGCATTTACGATATAGCAATATTAAATTAATGTAACCGTTTTTTTATCTTTTAAGTTTACTATATCAATTGCTTAGGGATGTTTATAAATGACGCGTTGGGGCAAAAACTTTTTTATATTTATGATTACGGCGATGTTTTGTTTGTTCTGCCGTACGGTTTTTGCATATTCGGTCAGCACAGACAATACGCAGTTGACACTATATACCAATGGTGTTGACGAAGTAATAGCTCATTTTAAAATGTATAATGGTTGGCATATATATTGGCAAAATCCGGGAGATATAGGAAGACCGACACGTATCAAGGCGCAAAACGGTTCGGTTCAGGTTGTAAATCAATCTGTTCCCGAACATCATATTGCCTACGAAATTATGCATGAATATCTATATAATAATGAAGCTTATTTCAGCCTTTATTTACCTAAAATCGAAAATGTTGTTTTGAATTTTTCATTTGTTGAATGCCGTGATGAGTGCAAACCTCAGCATTTGCAAATTGCTCTTAATGATGTTTCGGAATCATCTTCTGACGAATGGAAACAAGTTAAAACAGCAGCGGAGGCAACTTTTCCTACCAAGATTAAATTAGTAAGTCCGCTTGATGATAATGAGATTGTTCTCAAAAATATTGAAACAGATATGGTACATTTTGTGCCGGCCAGTCGTCATGTAGTGCAAAATGATTCTGTAATTTATGCTGCCAAAGGCAAAAAATGGCTCATTTCTTGGCTGACGGAGGATAATAAGCGTTTGTCGCAAGCCTTACTCCTAACACCGGAAAAGGCTTATTTGGCTGATATAGTATATGTAGGTCATCAAATGTCGCTATTATATATTTTGCTCTTGGCATTTATCGGCGGTATTATCTTAAATGCTATGCCTTGTGTTTTTCCGGTTTTGAGTTTGAAAATTTTTGCTCTGTTGCAGAATAAACAGTTGCAAGGACGTTGGCAAAGGGCATTATCCTATACATTGGGAGTTTTATGTTCGTTTTTACTTTTAACTGTGCTTTTAGTCTTTTTTAAGCAACAAGGTGAAGCAGTAGGTTGGGGATTCCAATTACAATCTCCTTGGTTTGTCGGTTTAATGGCATTAATCTTTCTTTTGTTATTTGCATCTATGCTGGAATGGTTGCATTTTCCGAGCTTTGCTAACGATTTTATTCATCGAGCCGCCGGATTAAATGATTTCTCAACCGGATTTTTTGCCGTGCTGATAGCCAGTCCTTGTACCGGTCCGTTTATGGGCGCCGCAGTAGGTTATGCCTTTTTACAGGACAGCAGCACGATTTTTGCCGTATTTACAGCATTAGCACTGGGTTATGCTCTTCCGTATGCTCTGATTGAGCTGTATCCGCAAACACTTGCTAAGTGGTTGCCTAAACCGGGAATATGGATGCGTCATGTTAAAATTTTGCTCAGTATTCCTATTTTATTGACATCTCTGTGGCTGTTTTGGGTTTTTGCCGCGCAAATGCACGCATCAATGCAAGTGCAAAACGAGGAAAGTTTGCATTGGCATACGTACAATTCTGATAAAATTGAAAAATTATCGGCCAAGGGTGAAAATATTTTTATTGATTTTACCGCCAAATGGTGTTTGACCTGCCAATTTAATGATAAAATGTTATTACAATCGGAGCACTTTAAGGATTTTGTTAAGAAAAATAAAGTGCATTTGTTTAAAGCTGATTTGACAGAAGATAATGACATATATAATGCGGCACTTTCAGCTTACGGTCGTGACGGTATTCCTGTCTATATATACTACCAAAAAGGCACATTCAAAATATTGCCGATATTTTTTAGTATTTCAGAATTGCAAGAATGATATTAATCTTCGTCAATAATGATAAATTCGTCATTACCAATCATATTAAGAACAGTGCGTGCTCGCTCATCAAGTAAATCCAAATCCAAACTGTTGGCAGAGAGTAATTTTACTTTTTGTTCCCAATCTTGCCGTTGCTTATCATAACTTTGATTGATTTGTTCAGCTTCGGCAACTTTATCTTGTAAATACATATATTTCAAAAAACCACGGTCACCTTTTACCGCAAAATACGAAAAATATGAAAACAACGCCATCAACAGGACAATAAATCCCGAACTTTTACACTTTGCCACAATGTATGTCCAAAATCCCATATTACCTGACCGCTGTTTTATTTTAATCGACTTTCATTCGAGCATATCTTGGTTAAAAAAAAGTTATGATTCTTGTTTTAATAAAAATTTTCTTCTTGAACGGAAATTTTACCGCCACGCAACTCCTTGAGTTGGCCGTCTCTAAGCGTAACTTCTCGATCCATTTTATGCGCAAGTTCAATATTATGGGTTGCAATAAGAGCGGAAAGTCCGGTTTCTTTAACCACTTCAAGTAAAGTAAAAAATACATTATCGGAGGTATTAGGATCTAAGTTACCGGTCGGCTCATCTGCCAAGAGTAGGCGAGGGGTATTGGCAAGAGCTCTCGCTATCGCCACGCGTTGTTGCTCGCCGCCGGATAATTCTGCCGGTCGATGATGTTCGCGTTCCCCCAATCCCAAACGTTGTAACAACCATCGAGATTTATCTTCTGCTTCCTTATATTTAACATCGGCAATCAGCTGTGGCATAATCACATTTTCTAACGCATCAAAATCAGGTAACAGATTGTGATATTGATAAACAAAGCCCAAATATTCTCTCCGCAACTGTGTACGTACACCGTCACTGTTATCGGAGCACAACTCACCATTTAATAAAACTTCTCCATCTGTCGGCTGTTCCAGTAAACCGGCAATTTGCAACAATGTAGACTTACCCGAACCGCTGGGACCGATTAAAGCGACTACTTCCTTTGATTTAATTTTCAAATTAACATTTTTCAGCACTTCCAAAACATTGTCACCTTGCTTAAATGTTTTGTTGATACCTTTTAATTCCAGTACTGTTTGATTATTCATAGCGCAAAGCCTCCGCCGGATCAAATTTAGATGCCCGATAAGCCGGATAAATGGTTGCCAAAAATGATAGCAACAGTGTTAATGTAACAACCATAACTACTTCAGTTGCATCAACTTTTGCCGGAAGTTGTGAAAGAAAATATATTTCCGGTGAAAACAAATTTCGTCCGGAAAGTCGTTCTAAAAATCGGCGGATATTTTCAATATTTTCACAAAACAGTAAACCCAAAGCAACACCAAGTGAAGTTCCTACCAAACCTATAAATGCACCATCCATAAAGAAAATGCGCATAATCATACCGCGTGTTGCCCCCATGGTGCGCAAAACAGCTACATCACGGCTTTTATCTTTAACCAGCATAATAAGACCGGTAATTATATTAAATGCCGCCACCAAAATAATCAGTGTTAAAATAAGAAACATTACATTGCGTTCAACATCAATAGCATTAAAAAATGCCGAATTTGATTGTTTCCAATCATAAACATAAGCATCCAAACTAACACTTTTTTCTATCATAGCACGCATTTTAGGTAAATCATTGTCATCTTTGAGCCTGACGTCAATTACTGTTGCGGCATCTTTCAAACCAAAATATTTTTGCGCGGCTTCCAACGGCATGAAAATATAGTTAGAATCATATTCAAACATTCCCAAATTGAAGGTACCGATAACCGTATATGACTTCATTCTCGGAACTGAACCGAAAGCGGTAATTTTGCCGTTCGGAGAAATCAAAGTAACCTCATCTCCTACATAAACGCCTAATTTTTTTGCCAGCTTTTCACCGACTATAACTACATCATCGGCATAAGATTCCAAATCAACCAACTTGAAGCCGCCACGTAAAACTTTTTGTTTTAAAATATCTTCTTTGTTAATGCCGCGTACCATAGCTCCTTCTGCTGAATGGGGCGATGTTACCAACAGCTGCTTTTCAATAATAGGTTGAGCCAGCTCTATCTCATCAATACTTTCCAAGTCTTGGACGGCTTTTTTGTAATTGTTGAACGGAAATCCTGCTGAGGCAACGATTGATATATGACCGTTAATTCCCAAAATGCGATTAAGCAGTTCTGCCTTAAAACCGTTCATCACCGACATAACAATAATTAAAGTTGCTACGCCCAATGCAATACCGGTAAAGGCAAAACCGGTAATAACCGAAATAAAACCTTCTTTTCTTTTGGCGCGCATATAACGCCAAGCAGTCATTCGTTCAAATTTAGAAAACACCTTTTTTCTCCTGATTTGTGTTGAATGTATAAGGATTTACACAGTTTTGCAACCGTTGCTGCCGAAATATACACAAGTACGCTTCAAGGAATTTATCTTTGCAATTCATGCATTAAATCAACCAAATACAAAATATCGCTTATCTGCTTATTGAGTTGTTCAAAACGGATTTTATTATCGGATTTATTCCAAAGACTGTCGGTGTTAAAATAAATATCGGCATTTTCAAGCACAATCAATAGATGACTGTCTTGAAGCATAACGTTCATTTTTCGAGACTTAAAATCATCTTTAATATCCAATATTTTTTCAAAAAAAGCCGAACACAAAATATCATGCGGAACCGAAGCATCAGGAGTAAAAATTTTAAAATAATTTGAACTCGGAATGGGAATTTCCTCTTTAATTTGCTGAAATCTGGATATTTTATCCGAACGATGAAAACCTGATTTATCAAACAACAAAATGGCCGAAGTAAAGGGGGATAAAAAGGATATGTCAATCAAAACACCTTTTCCGCCGGATTTCTTTCCATTATGAAAAATAGCATTGCCGATTTTAATTTCTGCTCCGGAGTATGAACCGCTGACTTGATGGGTGATGGTAAGCGCATCATGCGTCGGTAAAATCGGATATTGGTATTCCGGCAAGATTTTGTATTCTTCTTCATGCTTCCAATCGCCGAAAAATTGTAAAAATACTCCGAAAATATCTGTTTTCTTTTCTTTACGATAACTGAGTAACGGTTCCAGAGCAAATAATGCCGCTATCAAGAAAACAAACCAGAATTGCCCGATTGTAACAGATTTATGGTAAATCAATGCTTTGAATAAGACAAATAATCCGTTGACACATAGCAGAGCTATCGCTGTCCAAAAACTGGTCCAAAAAATACTGCGAAACTTATCCTTAACGATATTTCCTTGTTCGATTAACGGGACAATTTTGTTATCAAAGTAATTTGTAAATTCATCAACATATTCTTGTTGTTCATTTGGCATTTCGGCACTATTGCATTCGTTATTTTGAACCATCTGCATTTCTCCCACGATATGAAATTATAATAAGTCAATTTTGTTAATAATTACTAAATGATGCTCAGCAGCAAAGATAAAAAATAATTTTTTTAACGCCATTTTTATATTGACAAAGGCCACGTAAAAAATTATCTTGTAGGTTGAAAAAATTATAATTTATATATTGTTACCCAATTTTCCCCTTTAAGGGGCCAAAAAATTTAAAATCATGTTTTACGATGAGGAAAAAAATCTCCGCACCTTCAAGTGTCACAAAACGCGAACTGGTAAATTATCTCTTTGGGAATTCGGTGGTGCCATCAGGCATTTTGCCTCTGCCACGCTGATTGCTACTCCTAAAGGTAAAAAGCCAGAAGCAGTTTTTGTTACTACCAAGAACAATGTGAACAGTCAACATGCATTGGTCTTGGTAAGAAAAGATTTTATCATTGCTTGGGGACAAGAAAGAAGCGGTACGGTAAATATTTGTCTTTATGTTGTTCAAAAACTGAACAAAGACAAAGGAGAACTTACGGCTTTGCGTGTCAACGAACTTTACCACGGCGTATGGGCATACCCTGTGGAAGAGCCGTATGTTGAGGTGGTTGCTGCATTGCAGAAAAAATTGAAAATGCGCTCCTGCCGTGTTCCTATTTATGTAAAAATTCCCAAGAAAACATTGGAACAAATCAAGTAAAAATCGCCCTTTTTAGGGCGATTTTTACTATCTGTGCACAATTATATGTAAAATGGTTGACGAGCTCTTAAAATCCTTTGATACTGGAATAAATTAAAACAATATATGATGGAGTTTGATATGTATTTACAGAATTTTTTATCGGAAAATTGGTGGGAAGCCGCTACTTTGGAAGAAGTATTTGAAGAGCTGGCTAATGGAGCTGAAGTTGATGTTAGAGCCGAAAATGGCTTAACCGCTTTTTCTTTGGCTGTCAGCTTGAATGGTAATCCCGAAGTTATAAAGTTGCTGATAGATCACGGAGCGGATATTTATGCTCGCGATGATTTTGATCGTACACCATTGATGCTCGCTGCTGAAGTAAACAGCCATGCCGAAATTGCCAAGTTATTGATTGATTGCGGTCTTGATGTTAATTGGCAAAATGAATATGGCGAAGATGCTTTGGTGTTAGCTTGCGAACAAAATTCCAATCCGGAAGTTGTAAAAGTTCTTATTGCTGCCGGAGCCGATGTAAATAGACAATACCTGATGGGGAAAACCGCACTTATGGTCGCCGCCGAGAATAATGAAAATGCCGAGATAATCAAAATGTTGGTTGAAAATGGTGCAGATTATAATGCTCATACCGTTATGGGAGAAACAGCATTAATGTTAGCTGCTTCCAATAATCCGGAAGTAGCAGTAATACAAACATTGGTAGCCTTAGGTGCAGATGTTAATGAAACAAATCAATTTGGCGAAACTCCTCTGATGCTTGCCGCTGAAAGCAATTTAAATCAGGATGTAATTAAAACATTGCTTGAAAACGGAGCTCAAGTAAATGCGCAGGATCGTAACGGAGCCACAGCTTTGATGAAATCGACTTTTAATGAGAATAATTATGATGTTATGGAACTTTTACTATCTTACGGTGCAGATGAAAACATGAGAGATAAAGACGGTCAAAGCTTTGAAGATTATGAGGAAAATCGCGAAAAAGAAATGTTTGAATATTTAGAAGAAGATGACGGTTATGATGATGAAGATGGTGAGTTTGAACTTGCTGACGATGATGCTGAATATGGTTTAGCCGGCGAAGATGAAGATTTTACCGGCGACGGAGAAGATTTTGCTGATGACAGTGAAGAGTTTACCGGAGATTATGACGAGATTTTAAGGAGTGAAGAAGAACAATAATTTTCTTGCATAGATGATTTTATTTTGTTATATCGAAAACAAAATAAAATTATTAACTAAAATTATTGTTTTATGGATGTACAAAAAAATTACGATCTGAGGCGCTGGAATAATAAGATTGTTCTACGTCGTTTGGAAATGCCTTCAAGCGAGATGAAAACGTGGTTGGTCGCCGATAAATTTATGTACGACAGTAATTTGTCCGCACCTAATCACCAGTTTTTTATTTTGCAAGATGGAAATAAACTTATCATTTGCGATGAATACAATGATGAACTGTTTATTTCCGGTACTTGTGATCATTATCTTTGCATAAACGGTCAGATTCTGTTGATAAACGGTAAAAAATGGTCACTTTGGCATTATTCTGATGACCATTCGTCGACTTTATTAGGAGAACGAATTGGTGAATTCAATGAGTTGTTTATCTTTAAGGGCGATACTGATGTTACTCTGAATTACTTCGAAAGAGGTAAACTGAGGAGCAGAAAATATGCCGAATGTAAGATTTTAAACAACAATTTGCGATCTAATTGCTTGTGTAGTAAAGAACTTTTTCCTGATGTGTTAATGGTTAAAGATGAGTATGAAACTTTGTTGTATCTGAGCATTGAAAAGGAAACCGGACCGGAATATTTTCATATGCGAGGCTCAACTCCGGGACAGATTTTCTACCATTTTATCTTTGCTGAGCAACCATCAACCCAAATAATCAAATTCACAGAGTTTGTTAATAAAACTTGTCAAAATTTGGTTAATCAAGGGTTTAGTGTTCCTATGGAGGTAGGAGAAGGTTTCTTGTCTTTTCTAAAAGCGCGTGAAATATTGACAGCAAAGAAGTCGTATAAGCTGACAATTAGCGCAAATTTGCGCAGCTTTATGACTAAAGATGTTGAAATTGAAACAGATTTCTCGCAACTTTATCTCAAAGAAGATGCTTATTATGTAAAATGTCCGGAGTTGGATTATTACATAAGAGCAGAAAAGGTAGAAATGGTAACAACTGACAAGCAGCGTCAATTGATTATACACCACATTAAAAACGCTTCAAAGCACAAACAAATTGATAAGATTTTTTGCGAAAAGAAATCGAATCAATCTTACAAAGAACTGCATTTGAGCAAAGACTTCGAAAAAAACGCCTGACTTATGTCCGGCGTTTTTTTATGCCCAAAGGGAATAAGTATTACCTAAAAGCAAAATACATTGTAACATTCTCGGAGCAAAAACGCGATGCAGTTCCTAAGCTCATAGGCATCGGGTGTGATACATCTCCTGGTATGGCGATATTATCACTTGACTTGTTCCCGATAGCACTTACTGCACTCATTATGTTGGCATCTCCGATAGACATTCCTACAAAACCACTGGTAGCTTTTGTTCCATAGTTTGCACTAACCATATTAAGGCACATTTCGGTACTTAAACCGGAAGCACTTATCATAAACAAGATTGATTTTCCTTCACCGCTGTTACCATTGTAATAAACGGTATAAGCAACATCATTACGGTCAACAAGTGCTTGTGAAGAAACATTGTACTCCAATGTGTCGGGATATGCACGAGCCAAATAGGCTTTATCTGTATATAAACCAGCCAAACCGTCATAATCACGCGCCACTGCTCGAACTTTATAAGCTAAAGAAGTAATATTGTCTGTTACCTCGTTTATGTTTTGGTGGGTGCGCACCTTCATTACCAAATTAAATCCCCCAACCGTTAAAATGCCGATAATAGCCAAAACTCCCAGCATTTCAATCATTGAACGTCCATATTGCATTGCTTTATTCATTTCATATCTCCTTAATATTAAATTCCCTTACGACAACCGTAATAAATTAAGTCAATGGTATTTTCGTAATCTGTACACTTAAGCACAGCTTCATTTAAATCCATTTTAACGGCTCTTTGATTTTGATTCAAACTTAATTCATGAAATCCGGTAGAACTTACTGAACCCCAATCATCACTGACCATTCTGATGCACAAATCTCCCGGAACATGCTTAATAGTAACGGTAAATGCACTGCTGCCGTTATTTGGGGCACTAACTTTATAAGTTACATCCATAACCCCGAAATATTCACCGGTAGATTTATCATATTCCAAGCTGTCAGGATATTTAGCGGATTTGTAAAGAAAAATGCCATAATCAGCATAAGCTCCGTCATCAAGATATTGACATGACATTTTTTTGGCATATGAAGCTATTTCCGCCGCATCATTCATTACTTGGGTATAGCGTTGGTTTTTAAGAGCTTTGGCGACAATACTGAAACCTCCGACAATTAAAACGCCGACAATACCTAGTACACCAATCATTTCAATCATTGTACGACCTTGTTGCGCTAATTTATTCATTGTCTTTCTCCTACCTTAAAAAAAAGCCCCTTGCGGGGCTTATACTTATTTCCGCTCTTCAACCGGCATTTCTTCCGGTGCTTTCTGCACCGTTTTAATTTGTTCGGTTATCGGTTTATAAACAGTTTGTTGCCATGGACTTTCTGCAACATATTCCTGTCCGCAGATGCAAATACCTAAACTGCGTAAAGCTGTTTCGGTAGGAATAAACGCATCCAAACCGTCATTAGAGCGAATGCCGGAATGAGCCATACCCGTTACAGAGCAGTCTTTATAGAACAGTGCGCCGCCAACGGTTACATTTTGGATAAATGTGTTAGCCATAATCTCTGCACCTTTTTCTTCAGTGTAGCGATATCCTTCAATTTTGGCACTGTTTTCTAAATAATTTTCACCGTCCTTAAAATCTTTGACATCAAGCAGTCCCAATGTCATATAGCCGTTACGACCGACTTCCGGTAAGGCTAAATTCAATGCTAACGGAGTATATTCGGTAGCTTGATCCAACATTAACAACGCTGTGTTTTTGCTCGGGTTAACACGAACAGCACGAGCACCCATAATTGCTCCCTTTATGGTTTTGACGGTATAGGTGTTGCCGTTAGGATCAATCAAATCGCCCGATGTTAAAATAAAGCGATCAGATATCAGTAAACCAGCTCCTTTTCTGCCGTTCGGACTGTCAATTTCAACCACAGACGAACGCATGCGATAAACTGTTTCCGGTGTCAAATTCTGACAGGTATTTGCAGTTACAACACACAAATTTTCGAGAGCTTGAACATCGCCGGTATCAATCCAAGTGTCATCAACCACTTCACATTGACCGTCTTCTCGAATATTACCCTCAGCATCAATGCAAGTTTCTACAACTTCATGAGTATCAACCACAGCACCCGTTTCAATAATAGGTTGTTCTACAACCGGCGTTGCACAACCGTAAGTCGGCATACACTGACTGATATCAACACCCGGACGGCTTACTTCACAGTTCTTTGCACACTGATATTGCTTTAAATAGCCGCATCTCATCGGATTTAATGCTCTTTCCTCATCAACCAATGCATTACGTTGTTGAGCTAAAACCATCGGATCAACCCTCATTGATAATTGATCTTCAAAACCAGGTAATGCGCGTAAATTACTTACAGCATCGGCAAAAGCACGCTCAATTAACTTAACTTCACCATTGGCTTCACCTTGATAAAGCTCACCGTAACCGGTACTTTCTCCTTTCCAATAAACTTTATTTTTGGTTAAATCCATCAAACGCCATACTACGGTAATTTCGGAAGTACCGTTGCGTAAATTGTATTTTTCGGAATTATCCCAATCATATTCATCACAAACATTCATGAAATAATCCGTAATTTCTGCCGTCAAGACATATTCCGGTAGTTCAATCGGTGCTGTTTGCAAGCATAAATCTTTCGGCATAGGTATTACGCGGTAGCAATCGCTTACCATTTCTTCAAAAACAGTGGCGAATTTAATATTCTTTTCCATAATTCTTCCGCTGTTTAAATTTGCTTCTTTATTAAAACGGCGGCAACCGAAAATACGAAAGCGATAGTTGCCCAAACGACTACTGTACGGTCCATCAATTCCATTGTTTTTAATACGGAAATCAACGTGATCCAAAGTAAGCGGAGCAAGCTGACAGCAATCATGTTGCATTGCCTGATAAACAACAGGTGTATACGGTACATAATTGTGGATAACTGGAGTATTTACATATTCAATGCGACGCTCTTCACATTTTTTGCATGGTCCCGGAAATAAACTACCGTCCTTGGAACAACTTTTACAAGCTCCCCCCGGAAATAAACTGCCATCTTTTGAACAGCTTTTGCACGCTCCTCCCGGAAATAGACTGCCATCTCTGTCCGGTTGGGATGCAATTTGTTTTGGTTGCTGTTCACTATAAGGCACCTCTTGATACGGAACGGTCTGATAAAGAGCTACACCCTGCGGTAAAGATTGTACCTGAGGTACATTAGGGCGAATTACTCCGCGTGGGCCGCTGATATTTTGCTCATAATTAACCGGAACACGATATGCACCATTAGCGGCATATCCTTGGGCATCAGCCTTATTAATAATCGTACTGCTGCTCAAAACGGCTGCAAGTAAGCATAATATTTGTTTTTGTTTGTTCATCTGTTTTTTTCTCCTATACCTGTTTGGACGGCATAACATATCTGTATGACAACGCCTCCGCTATGTGTATCTTAGACACATTTTTTTCATTTTGCAAGTCCGCAATTGTTCTTGCTAATTTTAAAGTGCGATGATAAGCACGTGCCGATAATTTCATCTTGTCGGCAAAAGAAACTAATAATTGCTTGGCATCTTCGCCCAATTGCGTGACTTTTTCCAAAGCCTCACCTTTGAGCTGAGAATTGGTATATAAATTCGGATAACCGAGTGTAATAAAACGCTTGCGCTGAATCTCTCGTGCTGCGATTACCCTTGTGCGTATATCCGCTGAACTCTCGCCGGTTTTAATGTCCGACATATCCCACGGACTGACCGGCGGCACCTGAATATGCATATCGAATCTATCCATCAAAGGTCCGGATATGCGTGATTGATACTCCTCAGCACATTTTGGGGCACGAGTACATTCTTGTCCGTTAATACCTAAATAGCCGCAGCGACAAGGGTTCATTGCGGCAATAAGCTGAAAATTAGCCGGATACTGAGTATGGCAATTAACGCGTGAAATTGATACATAACCTGTTTCAAGCGGCTGCCGTAAAGCCTCTAATGTCGAGCGGTTAAACTCCGGTAATTCATCTAAGAACAACACGCCGTTATGTGCTAGAGATATTTCACCCGGAATACCTTTGCGTCCTCCGCCTATCAAAGCAGGCGTTGAAGCATTGTGGTGCGGGTCGCGATATGGTCGGTCAAAACTGATTTCACCGTCTTTTAATTCGCCGGCAATTGAATGAATCATGCAAGTTTCCAAAGCTTCTTCGGTAGTCAATGGCGGCAAAATTGTAACCATCCGAGCGGCCAACATTGACTTTCCTGCTCCCGGAGTACCAACCATCAATAAATTATGTCCGCCTGCCGCGGCAATTTCCATT
>CADBMG010000090.1 GCA_902795745.1 uncultured Pseudomonadota bacterium | reverse complement strand
TAGTTTGCGGCCAATCCTGAGTAACCCGGTTTATATAAACCTTGGGGTTGCCTGACGGGCGGGTAAAAACAGCAGGAGAACCTGATCTTGTAGGTCCTTGATACGCGGTTATATTTATCGCCGCGCTGACTATCGTATCGCAGTCGTTTAATTGCGGCAAGCTTAAAAACTTTACAACGCTTCTGAAAATTCTGCCCTGACTGTCGACACCAACCATAAGAGCTTCTGCATTGCAATCAAAGTCTTGGGTTTGACCTTGCATCATGTCAATATCCCAAATCTGATTTCTTACCTGACTTGAAAGCACGGTAGGATCAATAACGATGGGGTATACGCGCTCCGGCGAATTAACCCACTCTTCATCGGGTATGATTGTCGCTTCAAAACCATTTTCCGTTTCGCTTATTTCCATTTTGACATCGTCGGAACGGTATTTTTGCGCGTCAAACATATACGGTTTTTCTATGTAAAAAACAACCGTTTCGGGATCTCTTTCATTATACAGTTCAATATTGCCTTCGTCAGTAACTCTGTATTTTAAGCCATATGTATTATAGTTAAAACTAAACTGTTTCGGAGCGTATTCATCTTTTAAGACTATGTTTTCCTTAACGCCGCTTGCGTTGGTTACGTACGTAACGTCGGTCGAATCGAAAATATTGTCGTATTCAACGTAACTTGTTATGTTTTCCAATTCATCAGCTTTTTTATCAACGCTGTTTTTTGCTTTTGAACTTTTTGCCGACGCCGTATTGTTCTGCTCTAAGGACCATGATATTTTGTTATCTCCTTTTTCCATAGAAGCAAGGTCGCCGTCGCCGCTTTCAGCCGAAAAGGAAACACTGAAACTGTTGCTTTTATTTCTGTATAGCTTTTTATCGTTAGCAGTATCGGTGATTTCAACTAAACTGTTATCGATATCCTTCATAGCCCCGTCAGCATCAACAAAATGAACGGGTTGATTATATTGGGCAACAGTAATGCTACCATCGTCCATTAAAAAATGCTTTTCGTTAAGAGTCCTTTTTTCATTTAATTCAGCAACAAATTCAGGATTCTTTTCCGTTATATCCGTTGTGTCGATAGCACCCTTGTCGGAAGAGACATTTTTTCCTTTTGCAAATGCCGATGTGCCTGGAATTACGGTTACAATCATAATAAAAGATAGGACAATAGCAACCGTTTTGATTCCTAACTTGTTTGTTTTACTCTTAATCATAATTTTTGCTTCCTTTCATAATGTGTTTTTTAAAACAAGTTTAATAATTATATTAAAAAAATTGTCAAACGCCCCTAAAACTTCTCAGCGTAAATATAGCACAATTTTTGATATATGTCAACAATACTTTGTGTAATAAAGTATTTACAAAGTAAAATAAATGTGCTAAAATCTTTTTGAAGGCGGGTGACGCTTTTGGGAATCTCAGAAGGACTCAAGCGCGGAACTATTGAAATAATGATATTGTCTTTACTTAAAAGTCAAGACATGTATGGTTATCAGTTATGTCAAGAACTGGAGAAAAAAAGCAAAGGACTTTTCATTTTACAGGAAGGATCCTTGTATCCGTCACTTTATCGTATGTTGGAAAAAGGATATATTTCAGACAAAAAAGAACAGGTTGGCAAGCGTAGAGTTCGAGTTTATTATCATATTGAGCCAAGGGGAATTGATTATTTTGAAGAAATTAAAAAAGAATACTTTTCGCTAAACAGAGGAATTTTGTTTGCTTTAGGATTTGGTGATTTGGAGGATTTTATAAATGGCAGTAACTAACGCAGAATTAAACAATAGTATTAAAGGTTATTTATCAGATGTAAAAAAGTGTTTGCTTTGTGATCGCAAAACAAAAAGCAGATTTTTAAAAGATTTAGGCGGAAATATTGATAATTATTTATCTGATGTACCTGACGCTGATTTTGATAATATTATCGAACATTTCGGAACGCCTAAATCAATAGCCGAAGAATTCGCGGCACAAACAGACACGGATTTATTAAGGAAGGCAAAACGCAACAAAAACCTTAAGTGGGTGATTATAGCAATATTAGCCGCAATAGCGCTGTTTATAGGTGCTATAGCGTTTATAATTATTAAAAACAACAGCAGAGATGCAGCTTACTATTATGATGAGACAATAACAGATAACGGGATAGTTGAGGAAACTTTGGAGGATTAATTGTATGAAAAAAATAATTTCTATTGTGTTGGCAATCGTTGTTTTGAGTAGCCTTTATTCTATATCTATTAATGCCGCTACGCCAAGTATTGATAAACCAAATGAAAGAATAATAAGTGAAACTGTTGAGTATTATGCAGACGGAAGTTCCGCAGTTATTATTATAGCAGAGGAAGCTACCGAAATTGGTGATCGTGCAACCGCATATACGAAATCCGGCTCAAAAACATATACTATGAGAAACAGCAGCGGCGATGTTTTATGGAAATTTACCGTTCATGGTACTTTTTCGGTAAATGCCGGAGTCAGTGCTACTTGTACTAACACATCATACTCAACAAGCAATATTGCAAGCGGATGGAGCCTAAAATCAGGTTCAAGTTATGCGTCAAGCAACAAAGCAATTGGTGACGGCACTTTTGAGCACAAGGTTTTATTTATTGTTACTGAAACAAAAAGCTGTCATGTGGTGCTTACTTGTGATGTAAACGGCAATTTGTCGTAATGCTTTAAAATTTGACAATTTAAGATATTTAGTATTTGATTGTGTTCCCTGAATCTGTAATTGTTTTCTCACCGATGTGGTTAGATTCTATATGTAACTCAATACATTAATCACATATAATAAAAGCAAATAACCACCGACAAAAGTATAGGATTTAAACATCCTATTTCTTTTGTCGGTGGTCTTTATATTTTGCAAAGTATTATATGACAAGCACTGTAACCAATAGTCATTACCGATTTTAATCTTATTAGAAAGTTCCATATTGTTCGGGCACTATATTATTACAGAACTGCTTAAAGAATTCTTCTTTTTCTTCATACCTACCTGGCGACTCGTTTTTGCGACTAAATATCACAATTTTCTTTAAAGAAGTAAGATTTGTAAAAATGGTTTTTAACAATTCTTTATCCGCCTTAATACCGTGTCCAATAATCACAGCGGTTTCAATGGATTTATCTTTAATTCTATCCATAATATTGAATTTTTTACTGCCTAAATATTTATTTATAAACTCATACTCAGGAAGGTATTGTTTTGGTTCCGTATCAGGATCTAAACCGCGGTTACTGTTAGAAGCAGATTGATATGCGATAAATCCATCATTATATCTGCAAAACTCTTCATCATTTGATTTGAAGTTGTATTCGTTTTTTAAGCATCTACGGAATTCCAAAGCCTCCCGACATAGTTGCTTTGACCATCGCATTTCTTCGTATCCAATTAAACACGGCTCATCTCGATAATCATATCCAAGAATAATGTCATGCTCTTTTATAGAACCATGAATATAAAGAACATTATC
>CADBMG010000089.1 GCA_902795745.1 uncultured Pseudomonadota bacterium | reverse complement strand
GGAATATGTGGCAAAGCAGCGTAAAGAACGTATATGGTTATATTGTTTTCGGTATTGCCTTGATATTGCTGTTTGCGTTTAAAATATCAGCAGTTGCATTGGTAATTTTGGCGGCAATCGGATCACTGCTGAGTAGCTTGTGGCGGAGGTAAAAATAGTGATTTATGCATTGATGGCGTGGGAGTTTTTGAAGATCGGTTTGTTTGCCATTGGCGGCGGATTGGTAACTGTGCCGTTTTTATTTGATTTATCAGTCAAGTATCATTGGTTTAGTACGGCTCAACTTACAGATATTATTGCCGTAGCACAATCAGTTCCCGGACCGGTGGGTATTAATATGGCGGCTTATGCCGGTTTCTATACAGCCGGATTCGTCGGTTGGTTAATTGCTCCTTTAAGTGAAGTGCTTCCGGCAATGATTATCATTTATTTTATTGCGCGTATGTTGACAAAGTGGCACGAAAATAAATACGTTCAAATTGCTCTTGACGGTATCAGACCTGCCGTACTTACACTTATTGTTTACGCCGCATGGATAATTTCTAAGGAAGCGACTTTAAATTATCTGAATATTTCGCTGTTTGCTGTTTTTTTAATTGCAATGCATTTTTATAAAAAAAGTCCGATTTTTTATATAATAATCGGGGCAATTGCCGGAATATGCCTGAAAATATAAAAAGCAATTATTTTTTCAATAAGCTTGTTAATAATTATTAACAAGTGCTTTTCATTTGAAATAAATTAATTAAAATCAACAATATCGGTGTAATTTTTTGTGAAAGGCGCGCATTATGAGAGTTTTATTGGTTGAAGATGATTATGCAATGTCGCAAAGTATTGAATCTATGCTCAAAAAAGAGGGTATGGTGGTAGATACCAGTGAGTATGGCGAAGAAGGTTTGGATATTGCTAAGTTTTATGATTATGATATCATCATTTTGGATTTGTTGTTGCCAGATATGAATGGCTACGAGGTGTTGAAAAATCTGCGTAACTCTAAGGTTAATACTCCTGTGCTGATTTTGTCGGGCTTGTCTGCTCCTGATCAAAAAGTTAAGGGACTCGGCTATGGCGCAGATGATTATTTAACTAAACCTTTTGACCGTGCCGAATTATTAGCGCGTATTCAGGCGGTTGTACGTCGTTCTAAAGGACACTCTAATTCGGTAATTAAAACCGGTGACGTTGAAATAGATTTAGATACGCAAACCGTTACCGTTAAAGGTAAAACTCTGCATTTGACCGGTAAAGAATATGGCATTATGGAACTTTTGTCATTGCGCAAGGGAGCAACCTTGAATAAAGACCAATTCTTGAACCACCTTTATGGAGGTATAGATGAACCGGAGTTGAAAATTATTGATGTGTTCATTTGCAAACTGCGTAAAAAGTTAGAAAAAGCATCAGGCGGTAAAAATTATATTGAGACCGTGTGGGGACGTGGCTATGTTCTGCGCGATCCTAATGAAAAGAAATAATTTTACGGGGGTTATTTATGCAGTATAATCAAAGCGGCCGCACCATGGTTGAAATGATTGGTGTGTTAGGGATTATCGGACTGCTTTCAGTCGGTGGCATCGTAGCATATTCACAAGCAATGATGAACTATAAAGTAAACCACACCGTAGAACAGGTAAGCGAAATTGCTTCACGTATTACTCTTCTCGGCGAGCAAGCTACATCATATAACGGCCTAAATAATGACGTTGCCATCAAAATGAAGGCTGTTCCCAGTGATATGATAAATATCGGTAGCTCAGAACTTGATAATATGTTTAACGGATACGTATATATAGAATCGGCAAATCTTTTCGATTCCGAAGCCGAAAACAGCAAGGATTTGGCTTTTACAGTGACTTATACCGGCTTGGATTCGGAAGCTTGCATACGTCTTGCCATGCAAAACTGGAAAAGCGGTAAAAACGGCTCTTTGATGGGGGTGGCGTTTGCCCCAACTGAGGCTCTTAAAGATGACATCAGTAATAAAATATCTCTGAACTGTACCAATTCTTCATCTGCATCCGGAGCCGGAGCATACGTTGTAGGGTGTGCCGATAAACTGCCGCTACCAGCCGATGAGGCTCTTAAAGGTTGCGGTTGTGACGGCGAAACTTGTATAATGATTGTAAAATATAATTAGTATTATACCGATATAAGAGATTTTTTCTGTTCCTTTTTGATTGGTGTTAAAGGGGAAATATTTTATTCAATTTTTTAATACTTTTCGTCGCATTATTCATTTTAAACTTACCACAAACTATCTATATTGAAAGGCGGATAGCAAAGAGGCTGCTAGAGGTGTGGTAACTTCATCATGTGCGCTGGTACATAGTGTGATTTTGTATGCCCAGAGGTCGGTTGACCGGATGTTGGCAGAATAAGCCATTGTTTCAGTCAACAGGCCGCACTATCTTTGCATGAATAATCAACAGCCTCAGATTACTAAATTAGCGGCTTTTTTGTAATTTGTAAAAGGATATTGCCTCACTTCGTTTGCAATGATGTGAGGCAATTAATTTATTGTTCAGCTTCTTTTCCTGCCGCTTTTTTATCGCGACGAAAACGCCAAATAGTAAATGGTATGGTTAGTATATAGGCAAGTGTAAATAAACCGAGAGTTAGCCATGGTTTAGTCAGCAGACAGCTTATGAGCAGTACAAATACCACCATAAGCGGCAAAAACCAATCGGCACTGATTTTAGTTTTTTTCAATGATAAAGTAGGAATACGGCTAATCATCAAAAACGCCACCGTCAGC
>CADBMG010000088.1 GCA_902795745.1 uncultured Pseudomonadota bacterium | reverse complement strand
TGCCGCTGATAAGAATCGGACTTACGACCCCGTCATTACCAATGACGTGCTCTACCACTGAGCTACAACGGCATATTTATACTCAAACATAATTCTTAACTTTGTAATGACGTGCTCTAAACTAAAGCCACAACGGCATAAAATACCTGCCAACATCTACAAAATACATAGAACTTTTAAAAAATCAACTTATTTTTTATATTATTTGCAAAATTTATGTAAAATCTTTACTTTTTACAATTATGATATACCTAAAATAAACCGAATATTTTTATAAACGAGGTAAAAATGTCTGCAAAAAGAGTACAAAAAAATACCAAAATTGAAGAACTTAGAGAAGAACAACGTTCTCACACTTCTACCAGTGGCTTGCACCACTTCATTATCATATTCAGTGTGGCATGGTTTGCCATTGTTGCAATATACATCACCAAATTCTTCGGTTGGGATAATCTTTTTTCCATGTTACCGAACGAGTTCAGTGGCTTTATGGCCGGTATTACCTTACCGCTGGCTATTATTTGGGTAATTATGGCATACATTGACCGCGGTAACAGCTATCATCGT
The DNA here is from genome assembly GCA_902795745.1 of uncultured Pseudomonadota bacterium. Classification (GTDB taxonomy): domain Bacteria; phylum Pseudomonadota; class Alphaproteobacteria; order RF32; family CAG-239; genus RUG410. Next base: position 9,139 of record CADBMG010000088.1, on the reverse strand, counting down.
GAATCTGAAATGCTGCAAAACTCAATCAATCAGGTAATTTTTCCCGATTCGGGAGCAAGCAGTGCTACCAAAATGATTGCCGATGCCATTCAAAAACAAGTGCTTGAACTTCGTGAAGCTACAAGAGATGTTTATGCCCAAAGCGATGTTATCCGCCGCGATTTGGGAGAAAGAATCAATGATATGCGTGCTTTGTCGGAAGATATTAAAAAATATTCAAAACAATCATTGCCTACTTTGTCCGAAGAGATTCGCAACCTTACCTTAAACTTCCAACAAGTAGCGGAAAAAGCTTCAACCACCACCGCCGATTTTAGAGTTAATACTTTACAAATCCGCGAAGACAGTGAAAATTTAGCAAATATGCTTACTCCTATGGTTAATCAAATGGTTACTGCTGCCGAACACGTCAAGGAAGTGGTAAATGTCAATAACGAAAATATTGCCCATGCACAAGAACAGTTGGAAAAATATGCCAAAACCAGCCGTGATGCCATTAGCCAAATCATCGAATCTTGGGCGGAAAAAGGGGAAAATTTGGAGCGTACATTCTTGCGAACTGCCGAAAATTGCGACGATATGTTCCACCGTCTTGACTCCGGCATTTCTCATATTGAAAACAGTATTGCCGAACAAAAGAAGGTTGTTGAGGCTCAATCAGAACTTCTCAACCAAAACTCCGGCTATTTGGAAAACAAACTCGGCGAATATGGCAAATTAATCAGTTTAGAAGTGGAAGCTATGGTCGAGCGTTCCGGAAAATTGGAGAACAATGTACAAACGCAAATGGCAAATTTACGCGAAACTTCTGAACAAATTTCGGATTTATTCGCCAAAGTCGGCGATGGCATTGTTGCCAAACGACAAATGCTCGAAATTGAGGGTTCTCAGATGGTTAAGAACATTAACGCCACTATTGAACGCTTGCAAGAAGAGATGCGTGCCCTTAATGAATATTACGACAGTACCCAAAGCAAAAATGGCGATATGGATAAAGTCTTTGCCTCTGTTGCATCTAACTTACAGAAAATTGAAGGAGACTTAAATGCCAGTTTGCTGACTTTTAATGCCAAAGCTGATGAAATCGCCGGAAAATTCAACGGTGTAGGAGAAAAAATTACCCAAGGATTAAATCAAAGCTTTGCCGATATTGATGCTAAAACCGCAAGTTTTGCCGAAAATGTTATCAACAAACTTAACGATGTCAGCTCAAATATTAGTGATAATATCAGCAAAATGGCAACAAATTCCGACAGCATGGCAGAACAAAGCAAAATTAATGCCAGCCTGTTGATTGAGCAAGATGAATATATAAACAAATCATTGATCAGCTTGAAACAAATTACCGGACGTATCTCCACCGCCAATGAAGAACTGAAAAACACCGGTAACCAAATTGGAAATACCTTGAACTCGTATGAAGAAAAAATGGTTGGATTCAATCAGACATTTAATCGCCATTTGGAAGATTTGAACAGCAACTATGATAAAGCCAAAAAGCAACTTGACGAGTTGGATCAAAAATACAAAACCGCCAGTATTGATACATTTATGAAAAATTCCGCAGATATTATTTCTGAGCTGGAAGCCTTATCAATTGATGTTCACGGCATATTCAATAAACTGGGCAAAGATGACGATTTATGGCGCCAATATTATGCAGGAGACCATGGCGTATTTGTACGTTATCTGTCAAATAATATGACTAAAAACGAAATAGTAGCCATCCGCAAAGATTATGAAAGCAAGCCTGATTTCAGGGTTGTGGTAGATAAATATATTGATGACTTCAACAGTTTAATAGCTGCTGCACGCAAAAACAATCGTGCCGGAACCTTGCTTGCCTTAATTTCCGGCTCGGATATCGGTAAAGTCTATTACGTTTTGGCTCGAGCTCTCGGAAAGTTGAACTAATGGCAATTGACGGCTTTGCTAGCTCCGTTTTCATGGCACCCATGGCCGGCATCACCGACCAACCGTGGCGAAAGATTGTGCACGAATGCGGCGAAGGTAACTTGATTTCGGAAATGGTTGCGGTTAACGCCATTCAATTCAAAAATCCTAAAAGTTATCAAATAGCAAATGTCAAAGATGAACCTTATCCGGTGGTTGTGCAATTGGTCGGCAATGATCCCTCACTGTTTGCCGAAGCGGCAAAATTGGTTGCCGATTTAGGAGCAAAATCTCTCGATATAAACATGGGATGTCCGGTAAAAAAAATTGTTAACAATCATTCCGGTTCGGCTTTAATGCGAGATATGCCGCTTGCCTCACAGATTATCGAAGCTACGGTAAAAGCATCTCCGCTGAAAGTAAGTGTTAAATTTCGCAAAGGCTGGGATAGTGAGCATGTTAATGCAGTTGAATTTGCTAAAATGTGCGAAAACAGCGGTGCCAGCTATATCACCGTTCACGGTCGCACGCGGGCACAAGGTTATAGCGGCATCGCTGATTGGGATATTATAAAAGCCGTAAAAGAAAGCGTTATGATTCCAGTTATCGGCAACGGAGATATAGATTCTCCGCAAAAAGCCGAACAAATGTTGAAATACAGCCATGTTGACGGCATCATGATAGGCAGAGCTTTGCTTGGTAATCCATGGCTGTTAAATCAAACGCATCAATATTTAACCGCCGGAATTAAGCCGATTGCGCCAACACTTGAACAAATTAAAAATACGCTGTTAAAACATCTCGCATTACTGGTTGACTATTACGGCGAAAAAAGCGGTATGGCAATTTCACGTAAACACATAAGCTGGTACGTCAAAGGATTATATGATGCCAAAGCTTTTCGTGAACAATATACCAAACTCAACGAACTGGCAGCAGCTCAGGATTTAGTCGAAAACTTTTTTACAAGGGTTGTGATATGAAAATTGTAGTAGGTGGAGCCTCTAACGTAGGCAAAAGTATTATCGGGTATCTGAGTTTAGGCAGCAACGATATTGTGGTTGTCGATGAAGACGCAACAAAACTGGCAGAAATTGCTAAAGAATACGATGTTCAGCCGGTCTTAGGCTCAATCTCGCATCCTGATGTACAAGAAAGCATCGGCATGAAAAATATGGATATGTTAATCGCCGTCACCGATAGTGATGAAATTAATATGGTCGCGTGCCAAGTAGCTTATACTTTGTTTAACGTTCCCAAAAAAATTGCGCGCGTTGATTCCAAATATTTTCTCAATCCATTATGGAACACACTTTACAACGAAAAAAGTCTGCCGATTGATTTAGTTATTACACCGGATATCGAAATAGCTAAATTTATATTAGAACTGCTTGATTTACCGGGCAGTACGGCTGTATATCCTTTTATAAATAACAAGGTGAATATTTTTGCTTTTCGCTATTTGGATGTTGATACTCCGTTCATGCATTTTTCCGTACCGCATATCAATTTAAAACTGGCAGAATATGAAGCGGCAATTGTTTTCATCATCCGCGGAAACAGACGCATTCTGCCGCAAGGAGATGACTTGCATTTGCAACGTAATGACATTATCTACATTGCCTGCCGTCCTGAGCAAAATATGGAGATTATGCGCCTATTCGGCGTTGACCATAATCCTTATGAAAAAGCCATAATTTTCGGAGCTAATGCAATTTCTTATTATATTGCCTCACAAATGGAGAAAGATGACAGCATTGTCAACTGTCGTATTATTGAAGATGATGCGCAAAAAGCGCGAAAATTGGCAGAAGCACTTAATAAAACATCGGTAATCATCGGAGAAATGCTCAGTGATGTAATTTTGGAAGATGCCGGATTTGACTCGGCAGATATAGATATTGCAGTTACAAACCGCGATAAAGACAATTTACTTATATCGCTTTTGGCATCAAAAAACAAGGAAGCGCAGGCTATTTCTCTGGTCAATTCACGCGATTATAAAGTATTAGGAACCAACATCCGCAATAATGTGATTGTCGACCGTGCGGTCATTACCATTTCCGGTATTTTGCGCTACTTACGCCGCGCTCGCATACGCGAAGCATACGCTTTGGGACGAAATACGGGAGAAATATGGGAACTGCGTTTGGGAGAAGACAGCTCAAATTTAGGGAAAAGCATTACCGAACTGAAATTACCGAAAGACAGTGCTATTATGCTGATATGGCGCAATGATACAATAATTTATGACACTTCAACATACCGCGCTCAAGCAGATGATAAAATATTAATTTATGTGGCACCAACCGACATTCGCCATATCGAGAATATTTTTTATTACTGATAATGCTGAAAAATTCGTTATAATATCACGCAGACAAAAGATATTTTTTCATCAGTCTGTTTTATTCCCAAACAGCTCTGATAACTTATGTTTTCATCTGTTTTTTTAATTAAAAATTAAATCTTTATAATTAGGATAACAATGTAGTATTGTATCTGAAAGGTTTGCAATGTTTAGAAATGCACTATTTGTAAAGACAATTTGCGGTGTTACAGTTTACTCGTTTTTGCTAGCTTCTCTGCCGCAAAAGGCCTCTGCTTGGGGTTTACCGCCGGAATCATTCAACAAAATGTATTCCCTTGCTCGCAATGGCGATGTTGAAGGTTTGCGCGCATCTGTTTATCGCGGATTGAATATTGATGCTGTCAATCGTAACGGTGATACCGGATTATGCGTAGCAGCCAAAAGACGTGAATCATACACTTATAACGCATTTCGTGCCGCCGGAGCAAATCCGCGACATCCCTGCACCTTAAATATTGACGGATACGAAGACTTTGTTGCTAATTCCCGCGCCGTTCCGGTTGTAGCTAACTCACGTGAAGCATACAGTGCCATGGGGAAAGAAGAATATCGTGTCGCCCCTTGGGTATGGTGGGCAGGCGGTGGATTACTGGTTGGCGGTATTATTCTCGCCCTTGCTCTCGGCGGCGGTGGCGGCGGCGGTGGCGGCGAAACCGAAGAAACCGAACCATATAACAGCTTAGGTGCTTATGCCGGAACAAACGGCTCAGTCATTTATAGAACAACGGAATCTAAAGAAAACAGCAAACTGCTACGCCATAATAACGACAAAACGGAAAGCATTGCTAAAATAGATTATAACTCTAATGTTTTGAAATATTCGGAATATCTTGACGTTCTGCTCAAAGCAACCAATGGCGGTTCTTATAAGAACAAAGAAGACACTTTATTGCAAATCGGCTCCGGTACAATTGCCATGGATGCCGTAAAAGGAAGCTCTGTAGTCAATAACGGTTACATAAACATCGGTACGGATGATTATACCAGCAATATGGCTGCCACCAATGCTTCCATCGGCATGGTAGCCAGTGAAACATCAACGGCTATTAACATTGGCAATGACTTTTCCGGTAATTCGGAGACTAACGGCATAGATATTCGCTTTGCCGGAACACAAGAGAACGACACCCTGATCGGTATGTATGCCGATACCAACTCAACAATTATCAACAATGGTAGAATTCACGGCACAGCTATTCTTGATGCTTCCGGTTCATCAACTGCTCTTGTTGGGTCGCTCATCGGCATGGAAGCTATGATAATAAATGCCGGAAAAACTCTTAATCAGGATTTGATAACAGTTGATAACAACGCCAGCGGCGAAATTTCTTTAAGTGCCGGTGACGGTGATCCGTCAGCGGAAAAAGAAGTATCTATGGAACTGGTAGGTATGGGCAGTTATTTGGACTATAACTTTGTTAATGGTTCATACAGCCTTAACCGTGCGGAAAAGGTCAGTTTGAACAACAGCGGAAATATTAAGCTCGGTTATACCGGAAAATATACATCTTCCTCTTCTACTGCTTTGCGACAAGGCTTAGGCGGTATTGTCGGAATGCGTGCCGATGCCAACACAAAAGCTACCAACTCCGGCAATATCAATTTAGATTTACAAGATAACGGTAGCGGAACATCTGTTGATGTAGGTGCGGGAATGCAGTCGGTTCACGGTGGTGAAATTACCAATGACGGCAACATATCCATTAATTCCACAGCCGGAAATAACCGTATTAACTACGGAATGCTTTCGGTTGAAGGTACGGGAAAAGTTTCCAGTTTATACACCATAAGCAGACCGTTATTAACCAATAATTCTGACGGAACAATTAAAATGGAAGTCAGCAACGGCTACGGCATGGCTTCTTACAACAGCGGAACACTAACCAATGACGGTCGAATCGTTTTAGGTAAATCCGGTTCTACTCAATACACTAAAAATATCGGTATTTATGCCAATGGCGTAAAAACACCATACGCCACGCTGAATAATAATGGAATTATTGATATTTATTCCTACGATTCCATGGCGATGCAGAACGACTTTGCCGGAGCAACTCCTATTGCCAATAACGGAACGATTAATGTTTATAAAAGCGGTGTGAATTCCATCATTTTCGGTGGAGCATACAGCTCAGCAATCAACGAAGGCATAATTAATTACAGTGCAACACCGACCGGTGACAATTTAGTTCCAACAGAAATAAGCAGTGATGCCAGCGATCCCTTCTTGAATTACACTCCGGTTGTCGGAATATCGGTTATGAACACCAGTCCGCGTACTCTCGGAAATACCTTGGTTGAATCCTCTTCCACTACCGAAGAAATAATCAACGAAACAGGGGCTAAAATTAACATTTCCGAAGCGTCATTTGTTGGAGGAATGACGGTAGATACAGCGCAAGGAGAAGCCACCAACAAAGGTTCTATTACTATTGATAATCGCGATGTGGAAACCGTAACCAACTCTGTTGGTATGTATCTCTCGGCAGACACCAAAGACAGCGCACGTATCACAAACAGCGGCACCATCAAGACAGACACTGACTATTCTGCCGCTATGGCAAGTGACTCCACAGGTAACGGGGCAATGCTTAATACCGGCACAATTCAAACAACATTCAAACGCTCTATTGGTATGTTTGCTTCAGGTCGTTCGGTTTTGCGCAATCGTAATTTGATAAGCATTGAAGGCGATAAAAGCACTGCAATTTACCTTAAAGGCAATGCCAATGTGAAGAACGAAGAAGACGGTGTCATCAACGTCGGAAAAGAAGATAAGCCGATAGATACCGGCTATGGCATTTTTACCACCGCGGAATCAACTGCCGAAGTTGAAAATGCAGGCGAAATTAACGTCTATACCAAGAACAAAGGTGCAGGAATATATACCTTAGGTGCTGCAACAGCTGAGAACAGCGGTAGAATAAATGTTTATACCGACAAAACCGACGACATATATGTCGGCGGTGCGGCTAAAGTTACCAACAGCGGCAATATCAACGTCGGTACGAGCAGCAAAGATGTCAGCGGCAGTTATGGTATTCACGTTGGTAAAGACAGCACTGACGCAACCGTTACCAACAGCGGTAGCATTGACTTATATAACAATCCGGAAGGTGAACGCGGTTACGCAATATATTCGGAAGGAAATGCCGAAATCAAGAACGAAAACGGTGCCCATATTAATTTACATAATGAAAACAGCGGCGCAATATATGCCGCTCATGGTTCAATTTCTAACGATGCCCAGATAGATGTTTTGAATAATAACAGTTTAGGCTTGGAAATTGCCAACGACGCAACCGCCACCAATGAATCGCGCGGAGTTATTAAAGTCGGTTCGCCTGATAAATCGGTCAGTAAAAGCTACGGCATTGTGGCAGCAGATGATGAAACCAGCGGTAAAATCAATAACAAAGGCACCATCCATGTTTACGGCGATTCTACCAGCTATGGCGTATTTGCCAAAGGTACGGTCAGCGTTGACAACAGCGGCTATATTACAGCATTCAATGACGACGGCACCGCAGTCTATGCCACCGGCACAAACTCTGTTACCAACAGCAGTGAAATCAAAGCTCTTGGCAATAACGGTTACGGCATTCGCAGCAATCCGGATGATAACGAAAAGACTCTTTCTGTTACCAACACTCAAAACGGCAAAATCATCATCGGCGCGGCAGGCGTAAGCAAAAACGGCGGTGCAGCGATTGATGCCAAAACCGTAGAAACAATTCTGAACAAAGGTAAAATCACAGTTTATAACAGCAACGCCACCGGCATTAAGGCCGTATCGGGAACATCCATTGAAAATGCCGGAGATATAGAAATTGAAGGTAATGGCGGTGTTGGTATAAACAGCGGTAAAACATCAAAAGTTAAGAGCACGGGCAGTATCAAATTGGCGAATGCCCTCAGCCTTGACAATGCCGGCATCTTAGCAACAAGCGGTGATTCAATAGAAACGGAAGGTACTATTGACATCGGCGGCATGGTTGGCATCGGAATTAATAGCGGCGAAGTAAAGTCTGTTACCAATGAAGCCAAAATAACTCTTGCCAATACCGGCGGCAACAGTATAGCAATTAAATCCGCCAAGGGTGATTCGCTTACCAATAAAGGGGAAATTAATGTAAACGGCTTAAGCGGAACAGGTATAAAAGTTACCGAATCTATGGGAACAACATCCAACGAAGCTAAAATAACCCTTGCCAACTCTAACGGTGGAAGCGTTGCTATCAGTGTTGAAGGCGGCGATACACTTAATAACAGCGGCACAATAACTGTTAATGGTCTGCAAGGCATTGCCATTGAAAGCGGCACGGTCAGCGACATCAAAAACAGTGGTGTTTTAACCTTAGCAAACACCGGCAACGGTGAAAGTTTCGGTATCAAGGCTCGCAGCGGCACCAGTTTGGATAACAGTGAAAAAGGCACAATAACCATTAACGGCGGCAAAGGAACGGCTATCAGCGTCACAGAATCAATGGATTCAACCAAAAATGCCGCAACTATCAATATTGATAACACCGCTGGCGGCAGTGTCGGTATCAGTGTAGCTGTCGGTGATTCTCTTAACAACAAAGGGGCTATCACTATAAATGGTAAAGATTCAATCGGTATTTTTAGCGGCACAGTCAGCAATGTCGAAAACAGCAAAGATATTAAGTTAGCCAACAGTACCGGTAACTCAGTAGGCATAAAATCAACCAGTGGTTCAAGCCTTACCAACAGCGGTACGCTTACTCTTGAAGGCAAAAACGGTAACGGTATTGAAATAACCGGTTCAATGGATTCGCTTACCAACAACGGACTCATAAATATAGCCAATACCGATTCTTCCGGCAGCGTAGGTATTAAAGCCAACAGCGGTTC
>CADBMG010000087.1 GCA_902795745.1 uncultured Pseudomonadota bacterium | reverse complement strand
GTCGGAGGGCTCGGGAACATCATATTCATCAATTTTGTTTTCTTCTTTGCCTTGAAGATACCAAAACCAACTGTATAAGCTGAATACAGCAAAAAATGCAGGTGTCTGCAAGCTTTTGAAAAAAGAAAAAGCGGCGGCAACGGCCAGTACATTAATCAGGGCAATCCATGCCTCAGTTTGAGCGATTTTTCTTAATCGCTTTTTTGTTTCTTCTTGTTTTTCCATAATTCCATAATAATAAAATTAGTAATAATTTATCTGCGTGCAATATAGAAGGGAAGATTTGCTTTGTCAAGGATAAAGGTTGATCTTAAATTTATCTTGTATTTTGTCAAAAAAGATGTTATGTTGGAGCAAAATTTTACAATTTTAATATTATTATTAGATATGAAAAAAATCAGAAATTTCTATATCTTGTTGGCGGTGCTGACGGGTATAAGTATGGGTTTGTGCTTCTGGCTGAGGCCGGAAATGATGACGGTACGGAACTGCGTTTGTTGGTTCTACATCGCCGTGATGTTCATCTTCTTCCGTAAGGATGTCGATGATGTAGAGGAAATGCCATTCATTACGATTTCCGGTTGGTTGGGTCTGATTGGAATATCAATCGGCATATTGATGGGTGTGAGCTTCTGGTACACCCCGCTGTGTGCGGTTGTGTTACCGGCACTCTATTTTTCTCTGCGGGCGTATTTTTTCGGCAAAGATATGAATGCCGAGAATTTATGGAAGAATGCATTTTGGTTGACATTTTTTAATTATGCCTTATGTGCGTTTTTCATTTTCATTTTGATACCGATGAAAAAATTTATTGTCGGTTTGTTATAAAAAAAGGGAGCCAATCAGCTCCCTTTTTTCTTTTTTATGACATAAAACTATTTAGCTAAAATATCCATTAATTTTTTATTTGCTTCTTCAATTGAGCAATCACTGAAAATTGATACTTCGCTAGCCAAGCGACTAACCGCCTGTTCATAAATTTGACGTTCGCTGTATGATTGCTCGGCTAAATTATCGGTACGGTGTAAGTCTCGTACTACTTCGGCAATGGCCACCGGATTGCCGGAATTGATTTTATTTTCATATTCCTGCGCGCGGCGTGACCACATCAATTTTTTAACCTTAGCTTTGCCGTGCAGGGTTGCAAAGGCTTCATTCATCGTCTTTTCATCAGAGATTTTACGCAGTCCTACTTGTTGAATTTTAGCTGTAGGAATTCGTAAAGTCATTTTATCTTTATCAAAATTAACTACCAACATTTCCAGCTCGGTGCCGGCAATTTGTTGTTTAGTTACATCAGAAACCTTGCCTACTCCGTGGGTGGGATAAACGACATACTCTCCTGCATTGAACGTCAACGACGGCAATTTTTTTATACTCATATTTGCTCCTAAAAACTTATTAATTCTTAACGACAAGGCTAAATATAGCACATTTTTGAGGTCAAATCCAGTCTAAAAATGCATTTTTTTGATTTTTTTGCTTGGAACCGTATCCGAATAGGGTTTGAGAATGCCACGTTGCAACGCTCCTCGCAATGACAATGGTGAGAGGTAAGTAATAATTTTGAAAAAAATATTGACATAATTTCCAAAAAATTATAAACTCACAACGTAAAAACCAATTTTTTTATTAATTATGAAAATAAAGATTAAAAAAAGCCGCATGTGGATTCCCGCATTGGGCATTGTGGTTGCCGTAGGCTTCTTCAACAACTGTTTGGTCTACCCGTGGGTAGACAGTAAAATTGTCCCATGGGACAATCTCATCATCACTTTCGCTCTGATGGTGGGGTGGAGCGGAACGCGTGACATTTTGTTACGAAAGTATTTACACTTAGGACCGTTGCTTGAGAGCAGTCAGGCCAAGGGTATCTTGACCAATAAGGTCTGGATTCCTGCCATAGGCTGGTTCTTGGTAGGAGGCTATGTTAACAATTGCGTACTTTACACTTTCGGCATCACTACTCGTGAAGTTGACTGGTACGGTATGATGTTTACCCTAGCCGTTTTGCTAACGGCAAGCGGTTATCGCGATGTTGGGATTTATGCTCAAGATAGCAAATATAATCCTAATATCAAAACTCCGACACCTGAGCAGCAAGAAGCAAATTTGCCTGCTTCAGTGTAAATTAAGCACGACGAGAGCACCTTGTCGTCCTTAACAGAAAAGACCGCCGTAAAAGCGGTCTTTTTTGTTGTAGTGTACTAATATATATATTTTAGAACCAATAACCCAGATTCAGCATATAATAAGGGTCGGTACTGTTTTTGAGCGGAGCTGCCGCTTCAGCACCTATTGTCAGCTGTCTGTTCTGATATTCCGTCTTTACACGCATCAATCCCGAATCACGCTGCATACGGCGGTCAATTACATCGTAATGACCAATCATACCGTCTACGGTGGCAATGGAATGATAACGTTTGCCAAACTCATGATAATAGCGTCCGCCGACAATCAGCTTAATAGTCTGCTGTTCGCCGATATGGAACTTTTTAGCTATATCCATACCTAAAGATGAGCGGGTATAGAGAGAGTTCTTTGCTTTAACTTTTAAGCCACCGTTACTTTCGTTGTAGTCATCGGTATACATACCGGTAAAGCTGACACCGCCGAGAGGGAGTAACTCTAAGTCACTTCCAAGGTCAAACGTATAGCGAATAAGCGTATCAAGACCGTAGTAAAACTCGTTAGTGTTGCCTTTATAGCGTTTATCCAAACCGCGACGGCGATAGTGTCCGTCACCGAAGCCGAATTTCGGCTTAAACAGTACGGTTGCGGTGCTTCGGTTGTAGGTAAACGGTGCAAACATTTCCATGGTGTTATTGTAGCGGCTTGAATGATCGTTATATTTGCTGTATGTACGAGCAATCGCCAAACCTAAGCCGCCGCGAACATTCATATCGGCCTCAGTATCAATAAAGCCATATGTTGCAGTTGTACGGTCATCATAGCCGGTTAAATAAGTACGGTCATCAGTCTGATTGCGGAAATGTATTACATTAACACGAGCACGCACTTCTTGATCTGTCGGCTCTATCACATCTTCATCAATAGTACGATTTATGATGTGTTCGTTTTCGATATTTTGAGTCGAAATGTTCGGTAAAATACCTAAGCCCAAGCCTTGTGTTACTGCCGAGTTGAGCAATGAGCGGGTGCTCATAACTTTCAGGGAGCGGAACATTGTTGTACCTTTTTTGGCTGTGTAGTTAGCGGCTAAGAAGTCAGCGGCACTTCCGTTATCAACCGTTTCTTCAAATGGTTTCAAGCTCATAACTACATCAGTATTGCCGTTTTCGTTTTCAGAAGTTGAGGCATCAAACATGTAGGAGTTTGACTTAACTTCAATACCTTTATTTTCACCGACAAAGGCATCTTCAGCAGTGTAAGTTTGTTCCATACCTTCTTCAACAAGGCTGGAATCGGCTGTTACCTGACCGGTAAACGAATCGGCAACATATTGTCCTCCTTCTGCCAAAACATTTTCAGTACCGTCTTCAGTGGTGCCGAAGTCGACATCACCCTTAACATTCATTGTTCCGCGGTTGATAAGGCGTAAAGTTACACCTTTACCGCCTGCTGACGAGGCAACAGACATTAAGGACATAGGTTGGTTGCTGTATACATCACCATTATATGTCCAACAATCATCATCTTCACTGATGTCTGAACATCCTTCCATGCCTACTGTTCCTTGTGAGCATCGATTAGGATTATCAAGACAGAATTTGGCCAAACTACCGCTGATAAGATTGTTATTGCTATCTACTTGATAATATTCGCTATTATTGCCACCACTGGAATTGCCGCCGCTGGAATTGCC
>CADBMG010000086.1 GCA_902795745.1 uncultured Pseudomonadota bacterium | reverse complement strand
TGCGCCTGCGAACAAATATCGCGGGCATTCAAATATGCCTCATTGGAAACTTGTGCCAACAAGCTGGTTGCCGGTCGTACAACTGCCGTTTTTTGATTATTTTCCGACAAACGAATCGAAGATTGCTCCGAAGTTTTCGGAGCTAAATAATTCTTAGTACTCTCGGTGCAAATTTCATCTACACCGGCTAAAATATACCAATTTAATATATCTTCGGTGTCTTCCATTTTAACCTCTTGCTTACTACATATATCAACAATAATGTTTTTTTGCAACATAAAGCTCTGCTTCTTTACACATTAATAATATTTTTTTGTTACTATTACATCAATCAACGGACAGTTATAGGGAAAGGTTATGAAAAAAATTATCATCAAATCGGCTGTTGCCGCGACTGTTATTTGTGCGGCTGTTATTGCATGCTCGCAGAATATTTTTAATGGTGAAGTGACCGATAAGTATTTGACTAAAATATTAGAAATGGATAAATCGGCTTTTATGCCGTCATTTCTGGTTAAGCAAAACAGCGACAGCTCCTTTTCTTTTTATGGCAAAGACTCTGTTTACGGTGCTTATCTGGCGGCACGTGTTGCGCATATGCGGCAAGATTTTTCCAATGCTGCCGAATATTATAAAATCGTATTGGAAAAAGATGCCGATAATAAAAAAGTTAATCACTATGTTTATGCAATATTGTCCTCGCTCGGACATATTAATGAAGCCGCTCCTTATGCTCAAAAAGAAATTGATAACGGTGCAGAAAAGACTATTGCTCCTTTGGTTTTAGCATTGCAAAATTTTGCTGAAGGAAATTATGAAAAAGCGCGTGAACAAATGGATTCGTTGCATGATGAAGTATATACCACCATTGTTGCTCCGCTGTTTGATGCTTGGACTTATGCCGGCGAAAAAAATGAACAAGGCGCCATGGATAGTTTAAATAAATTAATGCAAGACCCTCAACTTTTAAGTACAAAAATTTTTCATGCGGCAATGATTTATGATTATCTGGGTAATCCACGTGCTGCCGATGAATTGTATTCGGAAATTATTTTGCATCATCCTAATGATGTAACGTACAGATTTTTGGAAGTAATAAGTGACTTTTACGTTCGTAACGGCAACAAACCGGTAGCCAGACAAATTACGCAACGCTATCGCGATAACAGTCTACTGGCAGTTTTGCTTAATGATATTAATAAGCGAATCGATAACGGGCGCACCGGAGATAAAGCTATTATAGATACTCCGCAAAAAGGTTTGGCCGAGGCTATGTTTAACATAGGTAATATTTTTCGCAGTACCAGCGGTGGAGCACAATTGGCGCAAATTTATATTGCCGCGGCATCATTTTTGAATCCGGATTATGAAGTATCAAAAATTGCCCTTGCCAATATTTTGGAAGAACTCGGACTGTTGAAAGAAGCAAATCGTTATTATAAAGAAATTAAAGGAGATTCCGGCTCCTATTTTATTGCTCGTTTGAAAATGATTGAAAATTTGAATACTTTAAAAGAATATGACGAAGCAAAGAAAGTATTAAAATCTCTTCTAAAAGATTATCCTGATAATCCTCAATTGTTGGAAGATTTAGGCAATATTGCCGCAAGTATGGGTAAAGATAAAGAAGCTGTTGAGGTTTATCAAAAAGCATTGAAAGTGTTGCCACAAAATGATGAAAACAGTTGGCCGGTATATTATGCAATAGCTGTTTCTTATGATAAAATCGGAGAGAAAAACAATGCGGAAAAATATCTGTTGACGGCACTAAAACTCAGCAATCGCAACCCCAGTGTATTAAATTATTTGGGATACTCTTGGCTGACACAAGCAAAAAATACCGATGATGCCATACGTATGATTATTGAAGCATATAAACAAGCCCCTTACGAGGGACACATCATAGATAGTCTCGGTTGGGTTTATTTTAAGCTCGGAATGTATGAAAAAGCAGTTGAATATTTAGAACAAGCTTCTGATATGAATCCGGGAAATGCCGTTATCAGTGATCATTTGGGTGATGCCTATTGGTTCATCGGTCGCAAGAACGAAGCCGTTTTCCAATGGAAGCAGGCGTTGGCTTTGAAAGAAGATAGCGAATCTCTCAACAAAGGCATGGTTCGTCAAAAAATTGACAGTGGAATTGCGGAAAACAACATTTTTCCGCTCAAAGATGAGACATTGTTGGAAAGTTTGCAAAATCTGAACAAACCGCAAGATTAAGCTTAAAGTTCTAGTTTTTAACGTAGAAAAAATCATACATTTTGGCGAATACAATGTTGGTGTATACGAACAGCATTGCATTTATACTATACCCCAGCCAGTTATGCATTTGCCATATTTTATCCAATTGTGATACCACCGCCTCAGGAAAAATCAAGATTGCGGAAATAATAACCAAAGCCCCGTAATTACCCCGCATTTTGTGTCCGACCTGAGCAAACGAAACACTGCGCCTGCATAAAGAAGCAATCCATGCCATGTAAGGTTTACAAATAAGTACAGGAGCAAGCAGTGCCATTGTACCGTATATAAGCAAAACATCACTGACTGCTACTTTGTCGGAATTATTGTTAGCTATTCCTTCAAATATTTGCATATATCGCTCATAAAAATCCAAATAAAGCTCGTTATAGCCTAAAAAAAGCGGTAACATAGGCAAAAAGGCAATAGTAAGCATAACCAAAAATAAAAAGACCATAGCTTTGGTTGACGGTTTTAAACTCGCGGTAATAGCCTTAATAAAAAAGTAAGGGCGAAGATTGTAATAATAGCGATAAAACGCACACCAAAAAATATAATATCCTATTAACCAAAGAATACTCAAAGGATTTGAAATACCTCCGTGAATAGCCTTAAATAAAAGCATATATGCCAAATTAGCAGTAAAAACACATAAACAAAAAAGCGGATTTGCCATAATATAAAATAACGATGACTTCAATAAATGACCGATATGCAAGTGCAATTTTTTCTCTTTTACAGGTGTTAATTCTGGCATTTTCATTCATCCGTAATTAATTTATAGCAGCCGCCGTCAGTCAAAATTAAGCGGCGAGATTTTTTTTCCACTTTCTGCCGCAAACGATATATATGCGTTTCAATCGTATGGGTTGTCACTTCTTCATTATACTTCCAAACATTGGTCTGTAAGTCATTTTTGCTGACAAAAAGACCTGCATTTTTATAAAGATATTTCAAAATATCAACCTCTTTGGCTGTTAATTTCGTTGTATTGGAAGTATCTAAATCAACAATTTCTTTTTGGCTCGGACGTAATTCATAATGATTGAATTGCAGATTTCCCCCGCCGGAATAGTCAAATTTATTGTTTGTAGCACGCAAAATATCCAGTAATTGCATCAGACGAACAGGCTTTTTAAGAACAATATCCAAACAATCTTCAGCGTTTTCTTTCTCAACTCCCAGATAAACAATAGGTACATTAGGGTAATCTTCCCGCCATTTATTATATTGCGCTTTATCACCGTCAATTAAGATTATATCCGGTTTTTCCGCATTAAATTTTACATCCGGTACAAAACGGTTGATCTGATTTTGCAGATCCTGCTTAAAATCGTCATTGTCACTGTAAAACCAAATATCCGCCATTTTTAATCCTAAAAGCTGAGTTCCAATCCGCCTATTGTAGCAAATCCCCGATTACTTTTCATTTCAACTCCTTCGCCTTTATATTCGGCATACGCCGCAGTTAAATAAAGTGCCAAATATTTATTGAAAGCAAAACGATTTGCCCAACTTATAATCTTATCCTTATTGTCTGTTTTGCCGGCGTAAGCAGCAAAATATGAAACTCCGGTCTTTAAAGGTCCGATTTCATAACTTAACCCCACATTAAAAGCTCGTCCCTGACGATAGCCATCGTAAAACAGTGGTTGATCATTATGTGTATGAACGTTCAGAGCGTAGTCACTGCCGGTGGTCCAACTTTGACGATACGATCCTCCCAAAGTCCAGCCCTTGCGATAAAGACTTAAACCTGCCGAAGCTTCTTGATTGTTTTTGCGATTATAAGCATAACCAAGCGAAGTTTCCGCCTCAACAACGTCAGTTACAAAATTATGGTACAAACCGGTGGCATAAGAACTGCGATTATCATAATGACTGTGCTTATTAATTAAACCTGCTTCGGAATAGCTGTCCGGAGTGTACGAAACAGCTATTTTAGTTGAATAAAATTCCGGCGTAACATAACTTACTTTCGGCGCATCGGCATCTGTATTTAAATATGTGGAATTAAGCGTACGGTAGGAAGTTGTTTTACTGTGACGCTGCCAATTAGGATTGGCAATAAAGTCGGTAAGCGGAGAATTATTTATTCTGAAATATCCTACAGTAGGTGCTCCTACAGCCAATTGATACGCCGCATTATATATCTGTCCGAGCGAAAATTCACCGTAATTTGATGTTAATGTGGCATAAAGATTTTCTCCCCAAGTGCCGTGGTTATAGTCTTCGACTTCTTTTCCGTCGGCAATTTGTCCGTCAAGACCGATTTTAAATTCTGTATCTACGTCAAAACGATAACCGGCAAAAGTATATATTTCCGCACTGACAGGTGTGTGATGATGCTTATAATTTCGGCGATATTTATCGGAATACTGCGAATATCCGTAGAATCCGTCAGCAATGCCGGATACATCATAAATCCATTCTCCGGCAAGGGAATATTCAACCTTTCCTACAACAAAAAATGCCATCAGAGCCGATAATACATGTTTTTTCATACTTTTTTTCCTTACTTTTACTCGAAGTTTACTTAACCAACAGAGCGTATGTCAAATAAAAATTGTTTTTTGCACCATAAAAAAATAAGCCTGTTTATAAAATTATAAATAGTGCTTTTAAATTTTGTTTTATTATATATAATGACGTCAGTTTATATTTTGCATAAATCAAAGCTAAGAAAGGAAACAAAATGCAAAAACCGGTAATGTTATTGATTTTGGACGGTTGGGGATACAGAGAAAAAATTACTAATGATAATGCTATTGAACAAGGAAATACGCCGAATTGGCACAAAATGGTCGAAACTTGTCCGACGGCTTTGATTGAAACCAGCGGCTTGGATGTGGGTTTACCGGCCGGGCAAATGGGTAATTCGGAAGTAGGTCATATGAACTTAGGTGCAGGTCGTGTGGTAATGCAAGACTTACCAAAAATCGATCAGGCCATTGCCGAACATACGTTGGAAAAAAATCCGGTTGTTATTCAATTAATCAATACTTTAAAAGGTAATGGCAAAACTTGTCATTTAATGGGATTAATGTCTCCGGGAGGAGTGCATTCGCACCAATCGCACATGGTTGCTTTGTGCGAGATATTGAATCGCAACGGCATCAAGGTTAACGTTCATGCTTTTTTGGACGGACGAGATACTCCGCCCAGCTCTGCTCAGGGCTTCTTACAGGAATTCTCTGCTTCCGTTAAAGACATGCCGAATGTTAAATTAGCAACACTTTCCGGTCGCTTTTATGCTATGGATCGTGACAAGCGTTGGGATAGGGTTGAATTGGCATATAACAACATTGTTTCAGCTAACGGAAAACGCTATGTAACGGCTGATGACGCAATGGTTGCATCATATTCTGCCGGTATTACCGATGAATTTGTTGTGCCGTGTGTCATCGGTGATTACGCCGGAGCAAACGACGAAGATGCGGTATTAATGGCTAATTTCCGAGCTGATAGGGCTCGCGAAATCCTGTATGCCTTGTGTGATGATAAATTTGAAGGTTTCTCCCGCAATAAAATCGTCAATTTTTCCATTGATGTCGGCATGGCTGAATATTCGGTCGACCACAACCGCTTTATGAAAACAATTTTTGCACCGGAAGAACTGCATAATATCTACGGCGAGGTTGTGGCTGATCACGGCTTAACTCAGTTACGTATTGCCGAAACCGAAAAATATGCGCATGTTACATTTTTCTTCAACGGTGGAGAAGAAAAAATGTTCAAAGGTGAGGATCGCATACTGATTAATTCGCCGAAAGTGGCAACTTATGATTTGAAGCCGGAAATGAGCATTTATGAAGTTACCGATAAATTGGTTGAGGCCATTAAAGGCGGTAAATATGATACAATTATTTGTAACTACGCCAACGGTGACATGGTCGGTCACACCGGCATTATGAGTGCGGCATTAAAAGCCGTTGCGGCAGTCGATGAATGTCTGGGGCGCGTAGCCGAAGCCATTAAATACGTCGGAGGTGTTTTGTTGGTAACGGCTGACCATGGCAATGTGGAAAAAATGATAGATGAAAACACCGGCCAACCATATACGGCACATACCGTAGGCAAAGTTCGTGCGGTGTTGTATAATGCTCCTGCATATGTAAAGGGACTTAAAGACGGGCGTCTTGCCGATATTTCTCCGACATTGCTCGATTTGTTGAACATTGAGCAACCGAAAGAAATGACCGGACATTCGTTGCTTGAAAAATAAGAAGGATTTTACGTGACCAAACAAAGATTACTTATACTATGCGCTTTGTTTATACTGCTATCGCCTTATGCCTTAGCAAAGGGACCGGTTGCGCCGATACCGCCGAGAAAAAATATTTCTGCCGCTGTACAAAAAACGCTTGAAAACAAAGACTCAAATCTCTCCACTGACGATTTGAAGAAAATTGAAGCAGCGGCAAAGCGTGTCAGCCAAGAAGGCGAGCAAATGGCAAAAAAAGCCGATCAGGTTAAAACGGAATTGGAAGCAGTTAATCGCAAAATGCGAGATGCCGCAAAAAAAATTCAAGCCGGAGAAGATGAACTGGCCCGCAAACAAACGGAAATTGAGAAACTGCAAGAACATTTGAGCGAATCGGAAGAAAAATTTGTCGCTGAACACGGAATGTTGATTGATACTTTGGCCGCATTGCAAACATTAGCTCTACGACCTTCCGAAGCAGTACTTATTCAGCCGCTGTCACCGGTTGAAGTAATGCGCAGCAGTATTTTGTTACGTGGAAGTGTTCATACTTTAAAAGATCGAGCTGAATCTATTCGTCAGAGCATTGAGGATATTAGTGCGCAAAAAGATGAAATTGCTAAACGCTTGCAAGATATTGAATCTGAAAATAAATTGCTTGCCAAACAACAAGACGAAATGGAGCAATTATCTAAGCAAAAAAGTGCTATGTACCGTCAATTTTCGGCACAAAGTATCGAAGCTAAACAAAAGGCACAACAATTGGCGGCACAGGCTAATGACTTACGAGATTTGTTGGATAAATTGGAAAAGCAAAAAGCAATTGAGCGTCAACGTGAATTACAACAACGTCAGTTAGCAGAAAAAGAACGTTTAGCTCAACAACAGGAAGTTGAGAAATTACGGCAGTCAAACGATCACAGCAGTGCCCGAGATGCGTATGAAAAACAAGCACAAATGGCTGCTTTACCTAAAGGTTCGGTTGCTTTCAGCAAGGCCAAAGGTCGCTTAGCTCGACCGGCACGCGGTCCGATTGTCACAGCTTTTCATCAGGAAATGTCGAAAGGCGTTACTTCTAACGGTATAGATATTAAAACCGCGGCAAAGGCACAAATTATTGCTCCGTATGACGGCACGGTAATTTTTGCCGGTCCGTTCAAAAACTTTGCCAATTTAGTTATTATCGACCACGGAGAGGGATTTACCTCTTTGCTGAGCGGACTTAATGAAACTTACGCCGATGTTGGGCAGACCATTATGGCTGGTGAGCCGGTCGGGGTTATGCCTAGCGGTAGCAATGCCAAATTGCATATGGAAATCAGGAAGAACAACCATCCGGTTAATCCGACAGAATGGATGTCAGCACAATAAAAAAGGGATAAAATTATGATAAAAAGATTATTGACTATACTTACATTTACGGCGGCTTTTACCAGCTCTTGCGCTTTTGCTAAGGAAGAGCCGAAAGAAGATATAAACACTTATGAGCTGTTGAATATTTTCGGTGAAGTTATGGAGCGTACAAAGGCTTCTTACGTAGAAGAAGAAACCGATAAAAAGCTCATTGAGGCGGCCATTAACGGAATGCTGACATCGCTTGACCCGCATTCGAGCTATTTAAATGAAGAAGATTATAAGTATATGAACGAACAAACCAGCGGTAAGTTCGGCGGTTTAGGTATTGAAATTACCATGGAAAACGGCTTGGTAAAGGTTATTACCCCTATTGATGACACCCCTGCTGCCAAGGCTGGCATTCAATCTGGAGACTATATTACCGATATTGACGGACAAACTGTCATAGGTTTAACATTGAACGAAGTGGTATCCAAACTGCGCGGCAATCCGGGGACAAAGATAAAGATAACGGTGCGTCGCAGCGGAGAAAAGCCGTTTGATGTCAAACTTACCCGTGACATTATCAAAGTTAAATCTGTTAAACATGAAATTAAAAACGATGACATTTTATATGTCCGCATCACGGCATTTAACGAAGACGTTGACAAAGATGTTGAAAAAGCCGTTGAAGAAGCCCAAAAGAAGCTGAAAAACAAGTTGGCCGGTGTTGTTTTGGATGTTCGCAACAATCCGGGAGGATTGCTCGATCAAGCGGTAAAAGTGTCCGATTTGTTCTTGGAGCGGGGCGAAATTGTTTCCACCCGTTCGCGCAACGAAGAGGATACAGTTAAATATTCCGCCACTGCCGGCGATATTGTCAAAGGTTTGCCGATTGTGGTAATGATTAACGAAGGTTCTGCTTCAGCTTCGGAAATTACTGCCGGTGCTTTGCAAGATCACCACCGCGCCATTATCTTAGGGCAAAAGTCTTTCGGTAAAGGCTCGGTACAAACGGTTATACCTTTGCGCAACAAGGCAGCAATGCGTTTAACCACAGCACGTTATTATACGCCGTCCGGACGTTCTATTCAGGCTAAGGGTATTGAGCCTGATGTTGATGTTAAGCAGGCAAAGTTAGAAGAAATTAAGTCGTACGGTTTGAACCTGAGCGAAGCAGATTTGAAAGGAGCTCTTAAAAACGAGCAATCCGGCGATAACAAGAAAAATCAGGCAAAAAAAGATGATGCAGAAGATGATGCCAAGGATTATCAGCTGATTAGAGCACTCGACTTAGTCAAAGCTTTGTATCTGTACGCTCAAAATGATGGCGAAAGCACCCTTAAGAGCGAAGAAGAAACAAAAACCAAAGAAGAGAAAAAATAATGGCAGATAATTTTCGTCCAAATGCCGGAATTGTTGTTTTTAATAAAGAAGGTAAGGTTTTGCTATGTAAACGCTCCGATGAAGATGATGCGTGGCAATTTCCGCAAGGAGGTATAGAACGTGGAGAAACTGCCTCAATCGCAGCGCAACGGGAATTATGGGAAGAAACATCGTTAAAAAACGTAAAGTTAATCAAAACGCTTAAAGAGTCGGCACCGTATCGTTTTCCGCCTGATGTTCTGGCGTTAACGAAGTCGCGCGGATGGAATTATGTCGGGCAAAAGATGTATTGGTCTTTGTTTTATTTTTGTGGCGACGACTCGGAAATAAATCTCAATACCGAAGGGCATGAATTCAGCGAATATCGATGGGATACGTTGGAGTCGGCTTATCAACTGATTGTTGATTTCAAAAAAACGGCTTATGCCACTGCGGTCAAGGCTTTTACTCCGTTGATTAAAGAATATTTGCAAAAGTAGCCCCAAGACCTTCGCTTTCGTAATAGTATTAAAACACAAACACGTCATGCTAAGCAAACTTGTTCGCGTGAGCATCTTCGGACGCCAGTCCGACATAACCGCACTTTGTGCGGAGATTCTTAACATACTCCGCTCCTCAGAATGACATACATTTTTCAAAACAACAAATCCTCACATTTAAAGCAGATAACTTACGACATTTCCCCGTCAGCACGCCATTCTTGCCAAAAAGTCAAAAATTTCTGAAAAAATGGTAAAAAAACGCTTGCAAAGCCCTAAAATCTGTGCTACATTGATAATGCATAAAAAATTATCTCTAGCCTGTTATAGGTTATTATTGTTAAGAATAATTCTGGAAAGAGAAACGTCATAATATTAAGTTTCGACTTGATGTATGATTGATCAAATTCCGCAGGTTAGTGATAATTTTTTCATCAGGATTTGTCATTCTGAGCGAATTCGTTCGCGTCAGAATCTCCGAACGCAAGTTCGAAAAAATCCTATTTCTTTTTTAATTTTTTGGCACACAGCGAGGACAGATACGTCCGAGTAAGTGCTATTTACATATAAAACACTTACTTGGGTTAATTTTCAGTCCCCGAGAATAAAGTGCCAAAAGATATTTGACTGAAAATGAAAAATTTAACTAAAAAATAATAAAATTATGGCAACAAAAAAGTCAAGCAGCTTCTTTGCAAACGCTACGCGCGTCTTCGCATCGATCGCTAATGTAAATCTATTTGCCCCCGCATCGGAGGCGTTTAAGTACGGTTACGCCCTTGTAACACGTACGTTCAGCATCACTTCAATGGTGCTGGTAATGCTCCTCTGCTCCTGCTCGGAGGATCTCGGAGGACTGGATAACACCGGTCTGATGAGCACCAATCCGAAACCGGCAGAAAAGCCGACAGTGGAGGTCAGTGTTGACACCGTTCGCCAGCAGGCAACGGTTATCTTCACTTACGAGGGCAAGACCCAGTCTTTCCTCGTGAAGGCTGATCTCAAGGCAGCTCAAGAGCACGTGATTGAGGCAGAGAACCTGCCGATTTCATCTTTCACGGCAAGTGCGACAGATACAGTTGGCACGTCTTATTCCAAGACTTACACCTATCCGTACGGAAACGGTGAGGATTTGGTATTTAAGAATACTCTTAAAACAAGTGCCGATAAGTTAAGCGTTGAATTGGCTACCAACGTAGTAGTTGGTGTTAAGTTCAGCTCGATGAGTCACAGCTCTGTGAAGATGGATGACAATAAGAAACTGTCGAAACCCCGCTCGGAGGAGTATGAAGCATCCTATCTCACAAATTACAGTGGTGAGGCATCTTGGGTAACATTCGGTGCCCAGAATGACAAGAGCTTTAATATTCCGGTAGTTGCTGATAATTACCGTAATATTGCCGCCGGACGCGGCGAAGCTGACATTCAGGAGCATATTGATCGTCGTCTAATTCCTGA
>CADBMG010000085.1 GCA_902795745.1 uncultured Pseudomonadota bacterium | reverse complement strand
CAGCGAACCGTATTGCAAGCATTGCGGAAGACCGTTTACTACTCAAAGCGAGCAATTTTCCAGCATTGATCAACTGTGCGGAGCATGTCTGCAAGAAAAACGACCGCTTTTCAAACTGCGTCGCTTTGCCTTTGTATACAGTGACAATTCTAAAAATCTGATTTTAGGATTTAAGTTTTTGGATAAAACGGCAATGGCGGAAACTCTTGCCAATATGCTACATCATGTCGGAACAGATATTTGGAATGAAAAGCCCGATTTATTGATGCCGGTGCCGATTCATCGCCGCCGTTTGCTCGAAAGACGTTATAATCAATCGGCATTGTTGGTTAAATGTTTGGCGCGACAAATAGGTATTACGGCAGACTATTTTTCATTGCAACGTGTACGGTATACCATACCGCAAGTACAACTTTCCGGTAGAGCGCGGCGTAATAATTTAAAACACGCATTCATGGTTAAAAATCCTGAAAAAATCAAAGGGCGCAAAATTGTATTGATTGACGACGTAGAAACTACCGGTTCAACCTTAAAAGAATGTGCTAAGGTATTAAAAAGAGCCGGTGCAGCAGAAGTATATGCTTTGACATTAGCGCGAACCGTAAGCTGATAGAACAAAAAAAGCGGAGGTCAATCCGCTTCTTTTCATGCATTAATTTCACAGACATAATTATTTTTTCGGAGTAACCGGAAATACCTGTACACCTTTATAATGCTCGCCCAAATCAGTGGCTTGCTGAGCTTGTGCGGCTTTCTTTTTATCATATTGTGCTGCCGGATGATTGTACTTTATTACGGATTCCACATTAGGAACTTCTCCATTTGCAGCAGCTCTTTGTATTGCATTACGTTGTGCCTGTGTGGCAGCCAGATGTTGAGCTTGGCTTGAGGCATTAAAGTCTTGCGGATTAAGAGAAATATCGTTTGGTAGACGCAAAATCATATATCCGGAACCGCCACCGTAAGCCGGACCGGATACACCTATAGAGTAGAAACCTCCAATATAGCCATAATCTACATCAATATAGTCAATTGCAAACATTGTTCGAATAGTGCTTGTGCCGACAGTAGTCATCTTGCAGTCATATCCGCTGTCTTCCATAATCACATTGTTGACATTCTTTGCAAACAAGACGGTTTTACTCGGACGGCAAACAGGTGTTTGCCCATTATCGGTAACACCCCAATTGAGCATTAGGTTCATAGCCATAGTGTTTTGCTCGTTAATCGATACGTCGGCAATTTTTACGTCATCGATATAAACAAACCCTGGGGTAACGCCTATTGTTACCGGAACGGAAACATATTCTTCCGTGCAATTATGTGTATTAGCATCGGCGGCGCAGACTAAGGCCTTTTGTCTGGCGTTGCTGTCGAACATATGCAACAAAGTGTTGTAAATGTACTCTTTTGACATGGATAACTTTGCCGGAGCACACTGCTTAGAACGGCAAACAACCACCGATGATGGCATTTTTAACCGAGGCTGATTTTGAGTGGCTACTCCCGCCGGAACATACGATGATTGATATTGTCCGTCAACCACATCGCCTTGCGGTATCGGCGGATAACCTGTCGGAGAATAATAGCAACCGGCAATAGCCGCACAAATAACCGATAACAGAGCTGATTTCTTAAACATCGTGATACCTTTAACTGAATTAGTTATAATTATTTATACTACACTTTAACAATATTGTATGAACGAAAAGTAAATATTGCTTATTTTTTTCATTTGGCATAATGTAACTATATGAAAAGGTTAGTTGTTATATTACTGTTGCTGACAAATGCCGCATTTGCGTCTGTTAAAGTTGTTGATGGCGATTCGCTTGAAATTGACAGCGAACGTATTCGTATGGATGGAATAGATGCACCGGAGTTTTTTCAGACTTGCCGCAATGGAAATAATGAAGATTACAATTGTGGTCAGGAGGCATTAGCACATTTGCAAAAATTAATCGGAAAAAAAGATATAAAGTGTGATTGCCTGCCGCAAACAGATAAATATCATCGGCGAATTTGTGAATGTTTTGTCGGGGATATATCACTAAATCGGCAAATGGTAAAGGACGGCTATGCCCGTTCTTATAGAAGTGAAAAGTTTGAAAAGGATGAAGAAAAAGCAGAAAAAGCAAAATTAGGTATTTGGCAAGGAAAACACATGCGTCCGGCACTTTATCGCATTTTGCAAAAATTCAAAAGCTAGTTTTATGAAAGGACTAATATGGAAAGTAAAAAAATGGTAGCCGCCGAAAAGAAGCGCAGTGGAAAATTTAATTGCGCACAATCGGTTATTTGTACCTATTGCCGTAATATAGGTATTGATGAGGGAACAGCATTTGATTTAGGTAATGCTTTTGCCGCCGGAATGGGTAATATGGAAGGAACTTGCGGTGCCCTTGTAGGGGCAGGGATTATTTTGGGCTTGAAGAATAAAGATCGTGCCAAATCTATGCGGGAAATGCGGCAAATTATGGAACAATTTAAATCCCGTAACGGTTCAACGCAGTGCAAAATACTAAAAGGTATCGAAACTCAGAAGACATTGCGCGAATGCCCTGATTGTGTTGCCGATGCCGCAGAATTTTTAGAACAAATAATCGAAAAA
This sequence comes from uncultured Pseudomonadota bacterium, assembly GCA_902795745.1. Classification (GTDB taxonomy): domain Bacteria; phylum Pseudomonadota; class Alphaproteobacteria; order RF32; family CAG-239; genus RUG410. Next base: position 608 of record CADBMG010000085.1, on the reverse strand, counting down.
TAGCCTAGTGAGCACGGTTATATTTATTACATACAACCGTGTGTTTCTTTGGCATAGCGTGCATAATCTTGGTAATAGTTTTTCAAGCTTTCCTGCACCATGCGATTAATAGTTCCTTTCGGATATTCACCTTTACTATTTGGCTTTCCGGCACAAATTCCTGTTAAAATTTCAATACCGTCATCTACCGTATCAATAGCGTAAATAGCAAATTTATCATCTTCAACAGCTTGTACAATATCAGCGCGCAGCATCAGATTTTCAATATTGGTACGCGGAATAATAACCCCCTGTGTTCCGGTTAAACCATTGTGATTACATACGTCAAAAAATCCTTCGATTTTTTCATTGACACCGCCAATAGGCTGAATTTCACCAAATTGGTTAATTGAACCGGTAACGGCAATATTTTGCTTAATCGGCACACCGGTAATGGCCGATAACATACAATAATATTCGGTTGAAGAAGCACTGTCGCCGTCCACTCCGCCGTATGATTGCTCAAATACAATAGAAGCCGATAAGGACAGCGGCATATGTTTGGCAAAGCGGTTTGATATCAGTGATTTTAAGATTAAAACACCCTTGGTGTGAATAGGTCCGCTCAT
>CADBMG010000084.1 GCA_902795745.1 uncultured Pseudomonadota bacterium | reverse complement strand
AGCCGAAAATGCTGAACAAACAGCTGAAAAATAAGGAAGTTTGTACTCCTAAGTTTTTGTTAAAACAAAAACCAAGCTCGTCGGTTTATGCCGACGAGTTTTGTTGTACTTAGAAAACCCTTGAAAAATCAGGGCTTTGAAGTGTTTTGGCTGCTTCACCTTAGGTAAATCAGTCAATAAAAAAAACTCCCACAAAGGGCGGCCTTTTTGTTGGCTGCTTCACCTGGACTCGAACCAAGATTGACGGAGTCAGAATCCGCTGTCCTACCATTAGACGATGAAGCACTCATCGAGAGAAATGTATATGGTAAAAAACAATGCTTGTCAATACCTTTTATCCGCACAGAGCAATAAAAAATATTTTTTATAAAACAATAGGTTTGCGACAATTGCTTTTTCACCAAATTTTATACTTGTCAAAAGCAAAAAATTTTGCTAAGACGTTATATCATTATTTTTTGGGAGAATATAAAATGGTTGATGAAAAACAAGTAAAAGCGGAAGTCGGAGGTATTGATGCTTCACGTTTGGTGTCTTTGGTCGAAAGAATTGAACGCTTGGAAGAAGAGAAAAAAGAGTTGCAAAGCGACATTCGCGATATTTTTGCCGAAGCTAAAAGTGCCGGTTTTGACGTTAAAGCTCTGCGTACAGTTTTGAAATTGCGCAAAATGAACGCTGCTGATCGTGATGAACAGGAAACGATGGTGGCCGTTTTCCGTCGGGCTCTTGATTTTTAGTTTATAGATATATTTGTACAAAAAACGCACCGAATTGCAAATCGGTGCGTTTACTGTTCATATTAAATAAATTAAAGATTAGCCAGTTTAGCGCGTAAAGCTTTCAATTCTGATACCGCATCGGCTATTTTTTGCAAAGATTGGCTATCGACAATGCCGGCTACCGTATTTCGGGCATTTCCGCTGTCATCATTGGCAGCTTCGAAAAAATCCTTTTGAATTTCTTCTTCACCAAGAAGATTTTTCAGCCCTTTTTCTTTAATCAGATGCTGAGCTCCCTCAATTGTATAGCGTTTACCATACAATAGGTTATGAATAAGTTTTAATATTTCCACATCATCCGGACGGTAGTAACGTCGTCCGCCTGTCGCCTTCATTGGTTTTATTTGGCTGAACTTTGTCTCCCAAAAGCGCAAAACATGCGTTGCAACGCCGAGCTCTTCGGCCACTTCAGCTATTGTCTTAAACGCAGATTTTGACTTGTTGACTACCATAAGCTATTCTTTCAATTACTATTGTTTCTTTGTGCGGCGAGCACGTGTCTTCTTTATAGGCATAACTCCAGAATCGGCAGCTTTGCGCAGTGTCTGAGAAGGTTTAAATGAAATAACGGTACGCGGCGATATTTTTGCCTCTTTGCCGGTCTTAGGATTACGGCCGATGCGTTCGTTTTTTTTGCGCAGACTAAATGTTCCGAACGAAGAAAGTTTTACCTCATTGCCTTTTTCCAGTTCACTTTTAATTTCTTCGATGACCATATCCAGCACATCTCCGGAATCTTTACGTGATAAGCCTATTTCTTCGTAAATTGCTTCGGTAATATTTATTCTTGTGATTGTTTTCATTTTTTCATTCCTAAAATCTTAATTTTAACATTTTCTCACAGCATAATACTACATTTAGGAAAACAAAACAGCTTTCCGTAAAGAATTCACAAGTTTTTTGCTTAATATTATTTGAGGATATATTCTTTGGCAAAACGTTGGTTTTTACCAAGGCGTGATAATATTTCATAGCTTATGGTGCCGGCATCGCGTGCCACATCATCAAGTGTGTAGTTATCGAAAATCAAATATCCCCATTGACCGACAGCAATATTTTCAATATCGGTTACATCACAAATAATGTTATCCATTGATACACGACCGATAATTCTTGCTTCGAGCCATTTATTATTATGTTCGAAAAATATCTTGCCGACATTGGATAATGAACGCGGTACACCGTCTCCGTAGCCAATTGAGACAATAGCAATTTTTCTGTTTGATGCGGCACGATAAGTTGCGGAATAACCTACGAACTGCCCCTTTGGAAGGTCAGCAATCTGCAAAACCGGAGCTTTTACCGTTACCACATTTTCCATTTGATTTAGGCGGTATGGAGCAGTATTTATCCCATACACTGCTGCTCCTAGGCGCACAATGTTGCAATGATAATCCGCACCGAGAAAGGCACCGTCTGATGCAGCCAAAGAAGCCGGAGTTCCTGAAAAATAGCGATGACGCAGGCGATTAAAATTATCTAATTGATATTGATTCATAAAGTGGTCTTTTTCATCGGCGCAAGCCAAATGACTCATAACGAGTCCGAACATTTGTTTGTCGGAGGAACTGAGATGCTTTAAATCTTCCTCGCGGAAACCGAGACGATTTAAACCGGATTCGATTTGAATTGCCGGTTTTACGCCGTTTATCTTATGTTTTTTCCAAAATTCAAGCATTTCCGGCGAACAAATAACCGGTGTCAGATTATGTTTTTCAAACAACTCCAAACTGTCTTCACCGATTCCTTGCAAAACGTATATCTGAGCTCCCGGAACATGAGGCGCGATTTTTGCTCCTTCAACGGCATGTGCTACAAAAAAGTCATAACAATTAGCCCCTTCGTAAAGAGTTTTGGCGATAACAGCCGCATCAAGACCGTAGGCATCATCTTTGACTACGGCAGCCGGAGTTGCCGGAGCAATGATTTCGCACAGCATTTTATAATTATTTAAAAGACGGTTCAGATTGATTTCTAAAACCGGACGGGTACATACGCTCAATTTTTTTCTTGTAAAAAAACTCATAATGACTATTATCTCCATACAATAAGGAAGGTTGAAATGTTTTATGCCGATTCGCACATCCATTTACAAGATTATAAAACGCAAGATATTAAAAATATTGTAACAAATGCGCAAAAAAACAAGGTTGCACTGTTCGTTAATGCTTCGTCGCATCCGAGCGATTGGAATATTGTTGCCGATTTAGCAAAACAGTATCCGCAAATTATTCCGGCATTTGGGGTTCATCCGTGGTATGTTGACAATACTCCTCACAATTGGTCTGTTTGCTTGGAACAAATGCTTAAAGCAAATCCGCGAGCTTGGGTTGGTGAGTGTGGGGTGGATCGTTTGAAAAATAAAGATTTGGCAAAACAGTTATCTTTTTTTGAGCCACAAGTTGAAATTGCCCGCACTATGGACAGACCTTTGATAATTCATGCTGTAAAAGCAGATGAGATTCTATCGGCCTATTTTTCGATGTTACCGGAACGAACAATTTTCCATTCGTTTACCGGTTCGGTAGAATGGGGAAAGAAAATTCAGCAGTACGGTTTTTTTATCGGCTTAAATTTTTCCGTTTTACGCAAGAAAAATTCCGAAAAAATTATCAAAAATATTGATTTATCACGGATTTTATTGGAAACAGACGGCCCTTATCAATCAGGTATTCCGCAAGTTGAAACATTGCCGCAAGATTTACCGCTTTTGGCGGAAAAAATAGCTTCCATACGGAAAATATCCGTTGATAAATTAATGCAGATTTTAGAAGATAATCGGCAATTATTTTCAGGAGAAAAATAAATGCAAAATACCCCGAAATCATTACGTTTACATATTGCTTTGTTCGGACGTACCAATGTTGGTAAATCGAGTTTTTTGAATTTTATTATCGGTCAAAAGTTTGCAATAACATCGCCGATTTCCGGTACGACAACCGATGTGGTTGAAAAGGCACAAGAACTTCCTCCGCTCGGTCCGGTGTTGTGGATAGATACTGCAGGTTTTGATGATAAGACGGAACTTTCAGGCGAACGTATGGCTGTAACGGAACGTGTTTTTGAGCGTGCCGATATTGCAATTTTGGTTTGTGAAGGTGATAAAATAGGGGAGGTTGAGCAAAAAATTACGGCAAGATTGGCGGAAAAAAATATCCCGTTTATCAAAGTGTATAATAAATCCGATATTTATGCTGTTACTTCAGATGACGGAATAGCGGTAAATTGTAATGATATTTCCACAAGAAATGAAGTATTAAATCAGTTGAAAATGCAGCTTATTAAACTTTGCCCTGAGGATTTTATTAATACCCAACCTTTGGTCGGGGATTTGTTGCCGCGGCATGGGACTGCAATTATGATTGTGCCGCTTGATTACGAAGCCCCAAAGGGACGTTTGATTTTACCGCAGGTTATGGCAATTCGCGATTGTTTGGATCATTCGCAAAATATTATGGTGGTTAAAGAAGATGAATATTTAAACGTGCTGAAAAACTTCAAAACTCCACCATCACTGGTTGTTTGCGATTCACAAGTGGTTGATATGATGGTAGAACAAACACCGGAAAATATACCATGTACAACATTTTCGATTTTAATGGCGCGCTTCAAGGGTGATTTGGCAAAAATGGTGCAAGGTGCTCAAATGATTAAACATTTGCAGGACGGAGATAAGATATTAATAGCCGAATCATGTACTCACCATGCCGCTGATGACGATATCGGTCGAGTAAAAATTCCGAACTTAATAAGCAAAAAAACGGGCAAAAAATTGCACTTTGACGTGGTTAGCGGGTGTGATTTTGCCAAAAATCTTAAAGACTATAAATTAGTAATCCAATGCGGAGGATGTACGGTCAATCGCAGGCAGATTCTTTCGCACATTTGGCAATGCGAGCAAGCCGGAGTTGCAATCACCAATTACGGAGTTTGTATTTCAGAATTGAAAGGTGTATTGGCGCGGGTAATAAGACCTTTCGGTGCAATAGACGGAGACCGTACGCCTCACTGAGGAGATGTTTTTATATATTGTTTTTTAACTATCTTTGTGATACCGTAGGAAAAAATAATTTTTGTGGGAATAAAATCATGTTTATACATTCTTTTGTTTTCGGTTTAATGGTTTCTACTGCTTTGTTTTGCACATCTGAGGTATATGGAGAAGAAATTTCTGCTGATAAAATACACTTTGAAACGACAGACGGTAAAGAAATTGCATATAATGAGAAAGGTGAAAAATTTACCGGCTCGGCAGTTTTGAAAGATGATGAAGAACGAGAAATGATGTATGTTTTTCGCAACGGTCTTAAACACGGAGTGGCTCTTTCGCACTATGCCGACGGCAAAATAGAGTATGAGATAACATATGCTTCAGGTATGAAAAACGGTGAAGAAATATTATTCAGTGCCAACGGATTACCTCAGTATAAAAAAACATATAAAGACGATGTTTTGAATGGTGAATATATCATCTTTTATCCAAACGGAAAGCCAAAACAGAAGAGTATATATATTAATGGTAACCAAGACGGGGAAACATATTTCTTTGCCCCAGATGGTCAGGTCAGTCGCATTGAAAACTATCAGAATGGAAAAAAACAAGGCGCAGAAAAGGTTATCGAAAACCAGACATTGGTTGAGGAAAATATTTATGTTAACGGCAAGCTGAACGGATTATCTAAGCGATATAATGCCAAATATTTGACTGATGAAATTCATTATGCAAATGGTGAAAAAAACGGTGTGCATAAACACTTCTTTGAAGATGGAGGATTTCAAGAAGTACCTTACGTTCATAACCAAAAATCAGGTCAGGCAATTCGTTACTATCCCAACAAAAAAATGTTTAAGCGCGTAGAGTTTCTGAATGATAAGCGTAACGGATTAAGCGAACAGTGGGATGAAAACGGAACACTGAAAGTGGTGGAAACTTATAAAAATGATCGCAAAGACGGAATCAGCCGCACGTTTGATGAAAACGGCAATCTGTCGGAAGTTCGCTACTATATAGATAATACGCCTTTGGCCGTGGTTAATATATGGCAAGATGAAGCTCTTAGGGATATTTATCAGGCATATTCGGAAGGATTGCTCAACGAATACAGTAATAAAAAACAGTATTGGTATAAAATTTTATGGTTGGGCTTGAATACAGGTCAGACGGATATTTTGGATGAATTAGCTGCTCAAATGCAAATGTTCGGTCATAAAATCAGCGATACGGAAGCTTATAGAAAAATCAGTATTTCGGCATATGAAAATGACAATCGCAATTTATTTTTCGGTTTAACTCCGCTGAGTTATGCCATTAATTTGGCAATGCCGGCTGAAATATTACAACAGCTTTCCGCTTCGGCAGAACAAGTTAATGAACTTAATGTTCGTGGAACAACTGCTTTGCAAGAAGCCGTAAGACTTAACCATTTGCCTTTGGTGCAATATTTGTTGGCAACGGGTGCTGATGTACATAAGTTGGGTAAAGACGGTCGTACAATTATAATAGATGCGGTATCTGAAAACGTTCGTCCGGAAATTATTGAAACATTGCTTAAAGCTGGTGCAGATGCTAATGTTACCGATGAAAAAGGACAGAATGCGGTTTTGTTGGCAATGAAGCATAAAAATATTGAGATTATGAAATTACTCAAAGAATATGATGCGGATTTGAATATAAAACAACCGAACGGTGAAAGTTTGTTAAACTATGCCATAAATAAAGAAATGCCAACTGAAATTGTAACTTTGCTTATAAGCGGAGGTGCCGATGTCAATGCAACGGATGTTGACGGAAGTTTACCGCTTATTAAGGCGATTGAGCAAAATAATATTGAGTTATTACAGCAGTTGCTTGATGCCGATGCAGATGTTCATAAAACTGATGAGCGTGGAGAAAATGCACTTTCTTATATCTTGCGACATTCGGTAGAACCGGAAATTGAAGAGTTGGTTTTATCTCATAATACTGATTTAGAGCCTAATTTACCTTATTTTAATAGACCTTTGTGGCAAGTTTTGGCTATGCAAAATCGCTTGGAACAATTGCAAAAAGTTTTGGATAAGACAGACATAACAAAAGCCGATACAAACGGAACGATTCCTATGGAATGGTTGCTTTCACAAAAAGAAAATCCGCAACTTTCGGCAATGGTAATGAATTATGTTAAAAATATCGACGATGCTTTAATGGGAAATGTATTGAAAAATAAAGATGCCGCGACATTACGTATATTGGTGGAAAAAGGCGGAAATACAAATGCCCTCGTTAATGGTGAACCATTATTGTTATACGCGGTAGATAACGGTTTGGATAAGGAAATATTGGAAGTTTTGGATAATGGTTCTCTGAATGTGGATGCTGTTGGCAATGATGATAAGACGGCATTGCAGGTAGCCGTTGAAAAAAATAATATTGCGGCAGTGGAATTTCTCTTGCAACACGGGGCAACTGCCAACTTGAAAATAAATGGTGACAATTTATTGATGATTACCAAATATAATCAAGATGAAATAACAAAAATATTACTGAAACAAGGTGCGGACACTGATTATATAAACCCTCAGCAACAAACGGTTTTGATGCGAGCAGTCGCCAATCTGAATGAAATTCTGGTCAATGAGATTCTGCAAAAGAAAGCTGATATCAGTGCAAAAGACGGCGATGGTAAAAGTGCAATTCATTATCTGGCAGATGCGGCATTTGATAACCAAAATCTTTCAGCCGATAAATTAAAGCAAAAAATTAAATCTGTTGCCGAGAAACTGCAAAAAGCTGGTGCGGATATTAATGCAACCAACGGTAACGGTGAAACTGTATTAATCATTTTAGCTAAGAAAGATTATAAGTTATACGAAAAATTATTTAAAACCTTCGAAGAACTAGGAATTAACAGCAAATTGAAAGACCAATACGGAAAAACGGCTGCCGATTACAAAAAATAGAAACGGATCAGTCTATCTGAGTATGCAGTTCATCATCAAGGTTGTCTTTTTGCCACATCCAGCATTCGAGTCCTTTGCATGATGTGCGCTCCAATTCAAGCAATGTATCAATGACACGTAACGTTTCCGTAACATTGCGGCTGATGTTTTTATCATAAACGGCTGAGTAGCGAATAATAAAGTTACGGTCAATTAAAAAGCTGGCTCGTTGAGCCATTCCGTCAGCACGCATAACACCATATGCGAGTCCGGCAGCTTTATTTACATCTGATACCAAAGGAAATTGTACCGCACCGACACCACCTTCGGCTAAAGGTAATTTACGCCATGTTACATGTGCCGGTAAAGGATCAACACTGATGGCAACAAGTTTTATTCCTCGTTTCAAGAATTCATCATACGCTTGGTTTATTGCACTTATTTCGCGCGGGCAAATGGCAGAAAAATCAGCTCGATAAAACATTAATAATGCATTACTGTCTGCAATATAATCGAAGAAATTAAAATCATTTGACGTACTTCCGTCCGCGAATACGGCAGGAGCGGTAAAATTAAGCGCAGCTTCGCCAACGCGTACATGATTATATTCGTATACAGAGCGAATTCGCCCTTCGGTAGAGGATGTAAAACTGCGTCCCATGTTATTGGGAAAGGTGCATCCGCAATTATCATCATCGGAACACTCGCAACGATCGGCATAATCATATTTCCATGTTTTCTTTATCGGCATTGTTATTCTCCTTTGAATTTATTGTCTAGAAATATTTGAAATCGGTGTTTTTTCAAGCAAGGTAAAACTAAAATGTATATGAATGAAAATCTTTATTTAAGAAAATATTGAAATACGTTTTAATTTTACTTGCATTTTGTCAAATTTAGTGTTACATTAATTTTGAAAAGAGGAAAAGAGTAATGACAACGAATCGCGATATTATGGATTTTTTTGATAGTTGGACGGATGATATTGCCGCCCATAACGCATTGTCGCGTCGTGATGAAATCGAAAATATGAGGATTGCCGATAAAACGGTTGAAGCTGAGCGTTTAGCGGTAAAAAGCTCGGAAGAGAATGATGTTATAGATATATCCGTAACCGACGGCGGTTTCTCCCACAAGATGTCAGAGCACAGCGTGGGAAAACAAATTCAGCAACTTCGTATGCGCGATATAAATAACGAACGTCCGGCTCGTGAAAATCCTGATTCCTATATAAATGGACGTGTTAATTATCGGGTGCCTTATCAACGTGCAGGGCGCGAACGTGATTCCAGATCTCGTTAACAGGTAAATTTTTTATTCTTCAATCAGTAAAATGTATGATGCGTAGCGTGTTTTGTTGTATTCGTAGTATTTGAGAGCAACGTCATGCATAATATTATTTTCAAATTCTTCAAAGAATTCGTCATCGGGCTGAACCTTCAAGATGCCTTTATCTTCATTATATTCCAAAGCTAATCCCAATAATGAAGTTTGAGACGGATCATTTTTCATTGCCCTATAATTTTCCGGAGAAATTTTGAATTTGGTTTCGCGGATGTTTTTTTCCGATTTATGGTAAACAGCCGCAGTCATCAGCCTAATATATTGCTGAACTAAAATTGCCGAAAATACTTGCAGTTCACCGCTTGGAATATCCATTTTTCACCTCAATACAATTTTTTACTTGAAAATAAATGTAACAATAAATATCCTTATTGTCAAAGTAAAGTTGGTTTTTATGAAAGGAAAACAAAATGGATAATCGCATTATTCCGGCAGCATTGGTGGCAATAGGTATTGCCTGCGGCGGCTTTTTTTCAGGATTTTATTATTACAAAACCCATGCTGAAAATCGTTCGGTAGTTGTTAAAGGATTGGCAGAACTTGATGTCAAGGCCGATTTGGCAATATGGAGCTTAAAAATTGTGCTGAGCGGTAACGATTTACAGGAAGTCCAACAACAATTGCAAAAACAAACAACAATAGTAAAAGCATTTTTGCAAAAGCAGGGGTTTGTATCATCAGAAATAACGGTAGGAGCATTAGAAACCAATGATTTGATGGCAAATCCGTATCGTGATAATACGGCAGCCAGTACCTCTCGCTTTATCTTAAATCAGGTAGTAAATGTGCATACGGCAAATGTTGATGCGGTGGCAGAAGCTTTATCTCACACCAATGAATTGGTGGCTCAAAATATAGTTTTGGAAAGCCAAAATGCCGCATACTTTTTTACCAAACTCAACGAAGTTAAGCCGCTGATGCTGAAAGAAGCAACCGAAAATGCCCGTCAAGCGGCACATGAGTTTGCTTTGAACAGTGGTAGTAAAGTAGGTAAAATCCGTAATGCCAATCAAGGCGTATTTTCTATTTTGTCCCGTGATGATCCTAATGCTTACGAACCATCACAAATCAATAAAAAAGTTCGTGTAGTGGCAACTGTTGATTATTTCTTGCAAGATTAGCTTCTTCGCATTAATTAAAAATAAATATTTTTTTACTACAATAATTCCGATTATGGAGTTATCGTAAGTGAAAAAGATATTCGGTATCATAATTTTGGCATTTTTGCTTAACGGTTGCGCTTCTATGAATTGGTGGGGCAATTGGAATATGGGAAATGTCACTGTCAGTAAAGGAGATACGTTATACAGTATCTCTCGTCGCTATAATGTACCGATTAAAGATATGATTAACGCTAATCATTTATCGCCACCTTATACCTTATATGTTGGGCAAAAACTAAAACTACCGGCAAAGCAATATCATGTGGTGCAACGCGGAGAAAGTTTGTATAGCATTTCACGTCAGTATAACGTTGATATCACGACATTGAGTAAAGTCAATAATTTACAGACGCCGTATGCACTTTCCGTAGGTCAAAAGTTGTTACTGCCGGCATCGGTTTCATCTAATGCCTCTGCTTTCAACACGACAAGTTCGGCGAGTAAGCAGTCTTCAATGAGTAGTCCTAAGCAAACTGTAGTAAAATCAACAGCAGCAACATCATCATATACACCTCCGGCGGCAACACGTAAAACCAAGTTTATATGGCCTGTTCGTGGCACGGTTATTTCCGGATATGGCAATTTAGGCAGCGGTCGTAAAAATGACGGTATAAACATCAAAGCCGCATTAGGCACGGCAGTAGTTGCAGCAGATGCCGGAGTGGTTGCCTATGCCGGAAGTGAACTTAAAGGATTCGGTAATTTGATTTTGATTAAGCACTCAGACGGTTGGATTACCGCCTATGCCCACAATGATAAATTACTGGTTCGTAAAGGGCAAAAAGTTACACGCGGAGAAAAAATAGCCACGGTTGGCAGTACCGGAAGTGTAACGGCTCCGCAGTTGCATTTTGAAGTGCGTGTCGGTAAGAAAGCGGTTAATCCCCGTTTTTATCTGCCTTAAAGATTGAAAAAATCCGTTAATAAACAATAAAAAACAGTTTTAAATCTTGCAAAGTTGGTTTACATATACCTAAATAGCAAGAGTTAGAAGGAGAAAAGTATATGTTTATAAACGATGCTTACGCGGCCGCGGCAACAGCGGCACAGGGCAGTGCTTTGAGCGGAACACTAATTCAGCTCGCACTTATTTTGCTCATTTTTTACTTTTTATTGATTCGTCCGCAGCAAAAGCGCAACAAAGCGCACCAAGATATGGTTGCAGCCTTGAAAGTTGGAGATAAGGTTATGACCAACGGCGGTGTTTACGGTAAAGTTACAAAGGTTAACGGTACGGAATTATCGTTGGAAATTGCTCCGGATGTTAATATCAAAATTGAGCGTATGGCTATCAGCAGTCTTATAGTTGAAAAGAATAAATCCGCAATAAAATAAAAGGAAAACATAATGTATAAATTATCATTACAGAGAATTTTAATCATTATCGCCATCTGTTTGGTCGGTGTTTTCTTTGCCGTACCAAATGTGGTGAAAGACAAAACCAGTTTACCTAAGTGGTGGCAACCGGTTAATTTGGGACTTGACTTGCAAGGCGGTTCAAGTTTGCTTTTGCAAGTTAAAATGGACGAAGTTTTAAAAGATAAAATGTCTACCTTAGAAGATTCGGTCCGTCAGTCTTTACGTCGTACACGCTACCAAGATTTGAAGTCTAATAAGGACGGAGTTATGGTTAAAATACCTGATTTTGTAGCCAGAGACAAAGCAAAAGAAGCATTTCGTAAATTAGATGAAGGCTTGGTAGTTGAGGAAGATGAAAACGGTGAGGGAATTGTGACAATCAGCTACAATGAACAGGCATTGGCGCAATTGCAGAACCGTATTATTGATCAATCGGTGAGTATTGTTCGTCGTCGTATTGATGAGTTGGGTACCAAAGAGCCGATTGTCCAAGGTCAGGGTTCTGACCGCGTGTTGGTACAGCTTCCAGGTGTGCAAAATCCGGAAAGCGTAAAGATTCTACTCGGTAAAACTGCGAAGATGTCATTTCATTTGGTAGATGAGAGTACGACTTTAGCGCAGGCAAAACGCGGGAAAATCAGCCGAACATCGCGCGTTATGAGCGGTTCGGAAGGCGAACAATATGTGGTTATTCGTAAACCTGTCGTAGGGGGAGAAAATCTTACTGATGCTCGTGTTTCGTTCCAAGACGGACAGCCGGTGGTAAGTTTTCGTTTTAATACCATCGGCGGTCGTAAGTTTGCCGAAGTTACCAGTGCTCACGTTGGTGAAAGATTAGCTATTGTGCTTGATAACGAAGTGATTTCCGCACCGAATATTCAAACGGCTATTACCGGCGGCAGCGGTGTAATTACCGGAAACTTCACCACTAAGAGTGCAAACGACTTGGCTTTGTTGTTGCGTTCCGGCGCATTGCCGGCACCGTTGGAGGTCTTGGAAGAACGTACTGTGGGGGCCGGTTTAGGTGCAGATTCTATTCACGACGGCGTGGTTGCCGCTGTGGTTGGTTTTGCCGCGGTTATTATCTTTATGATTTTGGCATACGGCTTGTTCGGGTTAATGGTTGACGTAACTTTATTCTTGAATTTAGCCATCATGTTGGGAGCGATGAGCTTTATCGGCACAACTCTAACATTACCTGGTATCGCCGGTATTATCTTGACAATAGGTATGGCGGTTGATGCGAATATTTTGATTTTTGAGCGCATCAGAGAAGAAGTTAATCACGGTCGATCAATCCGCGACGCTATCACGGTAGGATTTACCGAAGCTTATCGCACCATTGTCGATTCAAACTTAACCACATTGGTTGCTGGTGCAGTTCTGTTTTATTTCGGCAGCGGTCCGGTTCGCGGTTTTGCCGTTACGTTAACAATCGGTATTTTAACTTCTATGTTTACATCCGTTACAGTCAGCCGTTTGATGGTTGAAGCATGGATGGCAAAATTTAAGCCGACGAAATTACCGCTATAAGAGAAGGGATGAAGAAATGAAAATATTTAGTTGGATTATTAAAGATACGACGATTGATTTTTTGAAATTGCGTAAGTTGGGTTATGCCATTTCGGTATTACTGATTATTGCATCGATTGTCAGTATTGCAATTAAAGGCTTTAATTTCGGTATTGATTTTTCCGGCGGTGTATTGATTGACGTTAAGAGCAAAGTCGGTACAATAAATGTTGATCAAGTGCGTGAAATGCTCAAACCTTTGAATCTTGACGAGTTGACACTGCAAGCCGTAGGACAAGATGGCAATCAGCTTATGATAAGAGCACAGGCAGATAATGCCAATGAAGAAAGTCAACGTATTGCAGTTAATCAAATCAAAGAGATTTTGGGACAAGATTATACTTTTGAACGTATTGAATCGGTTGGTCCGCAAGTTGGAGATGAACTGAAAATGTCCGGCATTTTAGCTTCGATTTTTGCTTGTGTTGCCATAAGTATATATGTATGGTTCCGCTTTGAATGGCGTTTTGCATTAGGTGCGCTCATCGGCTTATTCCATGATGTTTTGGTAACCGTGGGATTGCTTTCTATGATGCATTTTGAGTTTAGTCTTACAACTATTGCCGCCATTTTAACTTTGGCTGGTTATTCGGTTAACGATACGGTAGTGACATATGATCGTATTAGAGAAAATCTGCAAAAATTTAAAAAAATGCCGCAATATGACTTGCTAAATAAAAGTATTAACGATATCTTTTCTCGTACGATTTTGACCAGCCTGACAACCTTGTTTGCATCGATTGCTTTGTTGATATTCGGAGGTGAAGCTTTGCGTAGTTTTGCTTTTGTAATCACTGCCGGTGTTGTAATCGGAACATATTCGTCAATTTATGTTTCGGTTGCGGTTTTAAACTGGTTTGATTTGCGCAAAGCAGCGGCAGATGCCGAAAAAGAGGTTAATCCTTTTGGCAATGTCTAAGTTTAGTTATCAGACATTAAAGTAAAAGCGACGTCTTAATGACGTCGTTTTTTTTCTGATAAAAAACTTGACAAACATTATACATATTGTTACCATCTATGCGATTATGAATTTTTATTATATTATTATTAATTTTTTTATTTATGAATAGAAATGTGAATTATTTTCCGCAGTTCGAAGGATTCGGAATGGCGGACAATGAGTTGAGTAAATTGGCAAAGAAGGGAGCGCCGATGTTAACGTTAAAAGACGAAGATTATGAAAGGCTCGGGTGTTCCGTTCCGAATGTTGATGCTCCGGTAGTTGGTTTGCTTTTCGGACGAGAAGATGGGTATTTCATGGAAGGAGAGAATTATGTTCGCGCCCTTGTCAAGACAGGAGTGAGAATTCTCTTTCTTGATTATGAAAATCACCGCGTACAGCTCTCCGATTGTGACGCATTGGTGCTGCCAGGAGGTTCTTTTGCTTCACCGGAGAAGTATTACTCCGATGCCAAGAGCAAAAAGTTGACATGTCCTTCTGAACGTTCGCAGGCATACGTTGAATGCATTTTCGATGCTTTGCGTTACAAGATGCCTATTCTGGGTATCTGTGCCGGAGCCCAGTTGGTGGCCGCTTCTTTCGGCTTGAAACTCTTTCGGCAGAAGGAGGGGTACTTTGAATCGCCGATTGAGCACAAAGCCAAAAATCCTGAGGCTCATCGCGTATTCTTGACGCCGGATACTCCGTTCTCTCGACTGATGCACAATCAAGAGACGATGTTGGTGAATTCTCGCCACTCGGAATTCTTGGCGCCGGAGAAAGTTCAGAGGGAATTGGTCGGTATTGCGGAGGGTAAACCTCTTCCGCTTGACATTTATGCCACCGCATCGGATGGAATTCCGGAAGCTTGGGGCAAAATGGAAGACGGAATCCTCTGCATTCAGTGGCATCCTGAGGATTTGGCTGCCCACGGCGACCAGATACAGCAATTGCCGTATGACTGGATTGCGGAGATGGCAAGGTTTGCTAAGTCTCATTAAAAGATTAACCCACACCTTCAAGTGTGGGTTAATCT